>JADFPW010000291.1 GCA_022562105.1 Planctomycetota bacterium | reverse complement strand
GCAAACCAACCGGCGGCCGTGTCTGTGTCGTGGGTCGATGTGAACACCACGCTGGTGGGCGGATGATTCTCGGGCAAATGATAACGCGCCCCCGCCCCTTGGCCGAACGCGGACTGCAACACGCGCATACCGGGGAATCCAAATCTGTCACGGAGCTCGAGCGCAGCGCGGGTCACACTGCCCAGGTCTTCGGCCATGATCGGCAGTGGACCGAGAGCCGAAGTGAGAACTGAAAGAAGCTCAACCCCGGGTGACCTGCACCAACGCCCGCCCTTGGCCGTTCGGTTTCGGGCCGGCACCGACCAGTATCGGCTGAATCCCAGGAAGTGATCGACGCGCATGGCGTCAAAGAGATCCAACGCACGCCTGAATCGGTCGATCCACCAGGCGAAGCCGGTCTCAGCGTGGCGGGTCCACCGATACAGCGGATGACCCCAGAGCTGACCCTGTGGGCAGAAGTCGTCCGGAGGAACTCCGGAAACCGTCGTGGGCCGCCCGCGGGCGTTCAGTTGGAACAGTTCAGGATTCGCCCAGACGTCCGCACTGTCATGAGCCACGTATAACGGTACGTCACCGATCAGGCCCACGCCTCTCCGCCGACAATAAGCACGCAAGTCGCGCCACTGTTTGTCGAATTGATACTGAACGAAGCAGTGAAACGTCACGCTATGGTCCAGTCGCTCACGGCTACGCTCCAGATCTGTCGGCCGCCGGTTGCGCAAACCGATCGGCCAGTTCGGCCAGGAGCCGGCGCGAACATCTTGGCGCACCGCCGCGAAAAGCGCAAAGTCATCCAACCAATTCTCTTGCGAACGGCGGAATTGCTTGAACGATCGGCCATGGTGATCGCCCCGGCGAAGGAAGGCCTTGAACGCGCGACCGAGACGTGCGTTGCGGTATGCGTGGACGGCCCCATAGGCGACGGTTCCGTTGCCCAGCGCGTGAACCGGTCTGATATCCGCGTCGGCCAGCAGCCCATCATCCCTGAGCCTCTCCAGGCTCACCAACAGGGGACTTCCGGCGAAGGCGGAACAGGAGCTGTAGGGCGACCCGGCCGAGTCCGGCGGACCGATGGGTAGCATTTGCCACCACCGCTGGCCCGCATCCGCTAGAAAATCGACAAAGCGATACGCGGCCGGTCCCAGGTCACCACACCCGTGCGGACCGGGCAGCGAGGTAGGATGAAGAAGTAGACCGGCAGCCCGCCGATCCAGTCGTCGTGGTCTCGCCATGGGGTCACCCGCGATCGCCTCGTTTCGTCCGCACACCGGCCCGGAATGATACTCGCCCACTCAGCTTCCCGCGCCGGGGACACGCTCGTTCACCCCCCGAGCTGTCCGCCAATCCGCCGTTGAACGCCAGCCGCCGTCGGAAACGGGGGTCGGCACGTACCAAACTATGGCCCCAAACCGCTCCAGGACAGTAGATCCCGATCCGGCGGCGGGAATCAGCCGTTGGGGGAGCGAGGACCGGTTGTTGCTGGCGACAGCGTCGGGCCGATTCGCTTGGATTTGGCCAGTCGAAGGCTTGACACGGATTCCTCGCGTAGTAGACTTGCAGCCTGAAACTGTTTCAGAAACAGTCATTCGGAGGTGGGTCCAGCCGGTGTCTTCGGTCCGAAAAATCGCTGAGTTGGCGGGGGTATCGATCACCACGGTATCGCGTGCCTTGAATAATGATCCGGCGGTCAAGCCCCAGACCAGCAAGAAGGTGCTCAGGGTGGCCAGTCGCGTCGGGTACGTGCCCAGCATCGGGCGGCGTATCACGACGAACATCGGATTCGCCTACACCCAGGAGCGGACACTGACCCATCCGTTCGACTCTGCGGTTATGGAAGGGGTGGTGCGTGGGTTGGACGAGCACCGCTTCGACTTGGTGATCATCAACGTCCAACGTGATAAGCGCCCCGACGAGAGTCATGCCCAATTTTTTCTGCGCAAGGGGCTTCGGGGTGTGATACTTCGCACCATGGCGGCCACTCGACATGTTTGCTGCACCATTGCGGACAGCGAGTTTCCGCACGTGGTCATCAGTGAACAGTTTGACGCCCCCAACGTCAACTTCATCGACGGGGACAGCCGACACGACAGCGCCCGCGCCGTCGAGTACTTGATCTCCCTGGGGCACCGGCGAATTGCGTTCGCCATGCACACTATACCGGATCGGGATCATCTTGATCGATTCGAGGGGTACCGCGAGGCGCTGGCCAAGCATCAAATCTCGCTCGACGAAGAGATAGTCTTTCGGTATCCGTTTACGCTGGCCGGCGGCGGGACGGTGATGGAAATGCTCATGAGCCGCGGCGATCGCCCAACGGCCATTTTTCTCGCCGATCCATTGTTGGGCGTGGGGGCTGTCAAGAAGGCCCACGAGATGGGCGTCCGGATTCCCGACGAACTTTCCGTCATCGGGTTCGATGACACGGACATGCGCCATGCGGTGCATCCGACCCTAACGGCCGTGTGCCAAAATGCGAACCAACTGGGTTACGAGGCGTCGCGGTGGCTGGTCCGCGCCGTCACCGGGGCCACCACTGAGCCGCTTCGCAAAACGATTCCCACGTTTTTCGAGATCAACCAGTCCACGGCGCCTCCGCCGACCCGCCTGCGGCGCCCGGCGAACAGGGGCGAGCAGGCGATCGATGGTACCACTGCTCTCGAGCAGTACGGGAAGACCCAGGGATTGGGATCCCGGGGCGTAGGCCGGGATGCGAACATCAGGAGCGCAAGACCATGAAAGCACCAGGAATCTCCCTCCGATCGCAGACCGCACGGAACATCCACCCAACGCGTGGATCGGCCTTCACCCTGATCGAGTTGCTGGTAGTCGTGTCGATCATTGCTCTGCTGATTTCGATCTTGCTCCCATCGCTCAAGAGTGCCCGCGACCAGGCCAAGCTATTGAAATGCCTGGCCAATCAGAAAGGCATGGCGTCGGCGGCCTACGTGTTCAGCACCGATCGCAATGGCGTGTTCCAACTGGCCTCGAACTTTATCGGCACCAAAGTGGCCGACCCCTCCGGGACGGTCTACGCGTACGACAACGTCGGCGAACTGCTCACCTGGCCTGTGGCCCTGGCCTTGGGATCCGGAATCGACCTCGAAGCCAACTGGAAGTGGGGTGTGCGAGCCGGAACCTACGCCGAAGCGCACGAGATCAGGGACCGGATGAGCAACCAGTTCCAGCTTACCGTCTGTCCGTCCGACCCGGTCAAAATATCCACGCCGTTCTATCCGCGTGACACCGGTCTGATCGGCCAAGGCGATCCGGACTTTCCGCAATCGGGCGGCTCGAATCTAGCCTACTGGGGATTTCTCAGCTACGGCATCAACGAGGACATTATCGGCAACGAGCTGCTCAATCCGGACGACGGAGCGTGGAAGCCGGCGTGCTGGATGAATGGGTGTCGCGGTGAGTACGAGTCCTGTGCTGGCGAGCGACTACGAGGTCTGCTCGAGCGCGTGTACGATCCGGGTACCTGTATCCTGATGATCGACGCCGGACCCGACAGTGGCGAGGATCAGGACGGGTCCGACCTATTCGCCAACCTGATCACCAGCGCCAAGGCCGTCGGGCCTCGGCTGACCGACGCGGTGTTGGAGTTCCCGCAGCGCCTGCCGGAGCGTCGCCATCCAGGCTCGCGCTACGGCGCGGTGTTTGCCGATCTTCACGGGGAGAGCATCAAGGTGACGGAACGATACAGTTCGGGCGGTGCGGCGGGTCTACCCAGCAAGTTCTCGGGCAACCCCAGGGTGTCCCCCTACCGGCCGTGGGAAACGGGGAATTAGGAGCGCTCGACAGGTGAATACGCACATTGGTGCGACACGTATCGAGGAGGAACTCAGGATGACGCAGCGCGAAAACGTCAGCCGCCGCCAGGCTCGTTGACGTGCGTATCGCCATCAGCGCGAAGGAGGAGAATACCCAATGAAGCACGTCTTGACAGTGAGCATGAGCATGTTGTTGGCGGTATCCATCGTCTCGGCTGATCCGCCGGGCGTGATCGATGGGGAGAACATCCCCGGTGATTTCGGGGACGGCAACCTGGAGGCCACCCAGACCAACTACACCGGATTCGGCGATTATCAAACGGAGTTCACCGGCGGATTCTCCAGCGGGTCGGAGACCGACGGCGTGTTCATCGCCGGCAGCGCCAGCAAGCTCTATATCGGGATCACCGGCAATCTGGAGACCAACGGGCACGCCTGGATCATCGGAATCGGAGTTCCCGATCGAATCGGTCAATCGGAGAACCGGGCCGAAGGCGTTGGCGGACCGCCGTTCACCTTGCAGGGCGCCGCTCGAGAAGTCGTGGTCGATGACAATGGCACGCCGGAGGATCCCACCGACGACACCTGGTCGTACGGCGCCGATGGCACCATCTTCCCCTGCGAGACCGACTACGTGATCGCGGTGGATACCTTCGCCGGTACCGCGTCGTTCAGCGAGTATGAGTTGTTCGATCCGGACGACATAGCCGTCGGGACCGTCGATCCCACTCCCGACAATCCGGGTGATCCGGACCAGGAGCTCTTCACCGTCCGCACGTTCGTAGGCCAGACCGCCACCGACGATGAGAACGACGTGATGGAGAACGACCAGTTCTTCGGATACGACGAGGCTGGGTTCGACAATCGCAATGTCGATGGTGTCACGGATACCGACGGCTCCTCGGCCGCTACTGCATCGCTAGGCCTGGAGTTCGGCATTCCGCTCGATCGTCTCGGGCTGAACGGAGACGAGACGATCACGGTCTTCGTACTGCTCCTGGACGGCGGTGAAGGCAGCGAGGCTTTCGGGGAGGTGGTCAATCAGGTGCTGCCGGCGCTGGAGGGCACCGGCCCGTGCGAGGGCGATGCCAACGGCGACGGCACGGTAGACCCGCTGGATTCCGGCTTCGTGCTGGCGAGATTCGGCTGCTCGGTCGGAACCGGCGACCCAAGCTGTGACGCCGCCGACCAAAACGGTGACGGGGAGGTGGATCCGCTGGACAGCGGTTTCGTCCTGGCACGGTTCGGCCCCTGTGATGATGCGGGATTCTGCGATCCACCCTCGTCCATCGGCCTGCGTCCGGATCTGACCACGCTAATGAGCTGTATGGAAGTTGATCTCGGTTCGTTGCCCAACTTTACGGGGACGACTGAGGGACAGATCGACGCCTCCGAATATGGCGGCTCCAGTGCGGCCATTCAGTCCTGTCCGACGCCCTACGGAGATCAACTGTTCGATCCGGAGGGCGAGATCCGCACCGGCGGCTCGGAATTGAACGAGCTCTACATCACCAGCGACGGAACGTTCCTGTATTTCGGCATCACCGGCAACCTTGAAGAAAACGGCAACGCGATCGCCTTGTGGCTGGACGTCAATGGCACCGACACCGGCGAGAACGTCCTCGATTGGGGCGGCGCCGGCCTGGGCGGCCCGCTGGACGGCGGCGACGGAATGGGGGGCGACACCTTCGGGCCGTTGGCGGACCTGACGACGGACTCGACGTTCGACTACGCGCTTGGACTCAACGTCGGCGGTCCCGTCGGGATGCGTGAAGTTTACGCGGACTGGTGGGATCTAGAAGCCAACACCAAGACCTTCCGCGGCTTCAGCATCATGGAGAGCGGCAGCGGCGTGCTGGATACCAGCACCGGTGGGGACAACCCCAACGGGTTGGAAGTC
>JADFPW010000010.1 GCA_022562105.1 Planctomycetota bacterium | reverse complement strand
CTTCGGTCCAGGCGTCTATGCACTCGATCCAGTCGTCGCAGTCGATGTCGCCGTCGTCGTCGGTGTCCAGGAACAGGCACCCGACCGGCAACTCCTACCTGGATCGGGGCCGGTGAAGCAGGAGACGAAGATGTCGTAATCGTCCTGATCCACGTCCCCATCCCGATCCACGTCCCCCGGGCCGGGAAGAAAAGCGAGCCCATTCATGTTGGGGCAGCCCTTCTTGAATGGGCAGAATCCGCCGACTTTGGTGGCTTCGCCCGTTTCAGGGTTCAGCGTGACCAGTACGCGGTAAGGGGGTTCAAACGGGTCATAGGCCGATGCGTACAGCACGTCGCCAATGGGCCCTATGCCCGAGGAGTACCTTAGGTTGGATCCGAATGGCCCAACCTCGGTGGCTTGGCCCGTCGCGGGATCGACCGTATAAAGAATCGAAGACTCCATTGTCGGCGTACCGACCAGATAAAGTGTCCCGTCGGCAGTGAAAGACAAACCATCATTGCTGAGGATCCCGGTGGGCCCGACAGCGGCGCCGTTGCCGGTCTGAGGATCGATGGTGACGAGTTGGTCGCTCACATTGTCGATGCCGTAAAGCGTTCCGTCCGGCGCGAATGCCAATCCTGCGACACCTTTGAATGAGAAGGTGCCGACAACGTCCCAGTCACCAGTATCCGGATTCACGATGACCAGAGCGTTTATGTCTCTGAAGGAGGCAAATAGGGTTCCGTCAGGTCCGACCGCTAGGGCCCCCCCGCCCGGATTCACGTCAAAGTTAAACAGCCATGTCGCCTCTCCGGTATCGACATCGATTTCAAAAAGGGCGTCGAAGGAGCCGCCGTCCAAGCCAAGAAGCCTCCCGGTCTTCACTCCGCCGCAGACGCTCAGGTTCATCACGGCGGCCAAGGTTATCAATGTGTTCATGACTGATCCTCCTTCGCAGGTCGTCCAATCTGCAAGTCGTGCATGGTTTCCTCGAGTCCTAGGCTGATGTTGCTCATCGTTCGTTCCTTCCTTTCCTGCGGCCGCCCCGCCAGCGAGTAGTTCACCCACTCCCGTGTGGTGTCCGTTCCTGTCGCCGAGACAAACGCCGTGGTAAGGTTCCGACTCCGGTCTTCAACGCCGGCTTTGATACTCATGATCTTCCTCCTCTTGCGTTAGGCCCCCGCTTATCGAATCCATTTCATCCCACCCCCCCGGCGGTAACGAACATGGATCGCGTTGATGTGGCGTTATCGGCGGACCTCGACAGGTAGCCAACTCGGCGACGTAGAATGCATGACTCCTCGCCTCCTCGCGTGAAATGGCGCCTCGATGGACCCCGAGGCGTCTGGCTCCATCATAACCACAAGCAACTGTCCCATGGGCACCATTTTCCGAAAAAAAACTGGATCTGGGTATGAATTCCCTAGTGCCCGCCCGCGGGGCGGAGGACTAACGCCTCAGCCGGCAGCGAATGGCTGCCCGGGGTTGCTTAGGCGTCGGAGGGTGGGGCGTAGGGACTTAGCAGCTCGTCGATCTGTGGTTCGGTCAGTGATTCGCCGGCGTCAAGACGGGCGACGACCGCGTCAATGGCCTGTTGGGCCTCGGCTTGGCGATGGGCGGGAAAGAAACCGTCGTAGATATGATCGCCGGCCATGGCCCGGGTGATCTCGATATCGCGTTGATGCTCTTCGAGCAACGTGTAGTAGACCACGCGGGCCTTTTGTCCGTAGCCTTCTTCGCGGTAGATCTCGTACATCACACGGTCATATACAGTCATGGGTCACTCACACCATCCCGGTCGCGGGTGGTCAGGGCATTACAAAGTCGTGCTGGGCGGAGCGCACGGTCAGCACGGGACACGGGGCCTTTCGCACGATCCTCTCCGCGGTGCTCCCCAACAACACGTGGGCCAGCCCGCCTCGCCCGTGGGTGGCCAACACGATCAGATCGATGGTATTCTCGCGGGCGTAGCGAATGATCTCGGCGAACGGGCGACCGGTGGTGATGTGGGTCACCGGGGCGCAGCTCAACCCCACCAGATGTTCGTCCGCAAATCGCTGCATCTGCGCCTCGGCCATCGCCGTCAGATCCTCGACTCCCGGCCCGATGGGGACGCTCTCCGGTCCCATGGCCGACCAGTATTGGTACGCTTCGTCAATCACGTGGATGCTGAAGAGCTGGGCGTCAAATAGTGAGACCAGCTCCCGGGCATAGCTCAGGGCGTGCAACGACAAATCCGAGAAGTCCGTTGGGAACAGGACTCGCTTGATGTCAACAGGCATTCCCGGTGAGCTCCAGACGCGCCCGCCCCGCCGAGTCGCCTCGGCGGCAAAGCACTGCATTCGAGTCTAGTTTCCGGCGGCAAGACGGTCAACGATCCCGACTAGTCGACGCCCCACCTGCACCGAAGTGATACGAGCACCGATTCGCCAGCCTATCGCGCAGGGTCTCGTTGGCCTGGATGGCGGCGACGTAGGTGAAGTGACCTCCGGCAGGCCAGGTGACTGTGACCAGGTCGGCCTGGAGGGCATCGCCTAGGCCGACATGTTCGACGTATGACGACGAGGACTTGAATCCTTCGCCGGCCAGAAGGTGGTTGCTGTTCCCCGCCGTCATTCCCCTGCATCCGATCGAGGCGGAGGTGCCGCTGTCTTCAGGTCACCTCGGTGAAGGTGCCGGCCCTCCCGGAGAGTTCTTGGCGGCTCGCCGTGCGCACGGGGATCAGCCCGGATCCCCAACGCAGATTGAATCTGTGTTTGAAGTCGGCAAGCCAACCCCGACGCTTGCCTTTACGGTGGGGAAGTCGTCGCTGGCCGGCAAGCGTTTCGGTGGGATCAACCCCACCAGTCTGGAGGCCCGGTCGCGAGCTAGACACAGTGTTACGTCCTCTCCAACCCAGTCAGCACCGAATCCCTGCCCCGGCCTGGTATGGAAACAGGGCGACAGAACACTGGCTGAATGTTCTGCCGCCCCGGACAAGGTTTCCAAGCGGGCCTGGGCATCCGGCCGCCGAGTCAGCACACGTGCATGATCACGTCACTTCATCTCGGTTGGCGTCGGTCTCCTGAAGGCTAATCGCGGGCCAGGATCTCCAGGATGTAGCTTCCCAGGCCACCTTCGCAGGGTCCGAAACGGGCCAGGACGAAACCGACGTCCAGCGGATCCACGGCCCCGTCGCCGTTCTGGTCGGCGGCGTCGCAGCTCTCATCGCCTGTACCGACCGGGCAGCCAAATCGAGCGAGCACAAATCCGCTGTCCAACGGGTCCACGACTCCATCGCCGTTGGCATCGCCCTCGCAGGTGCCGCCGGCTGACTCGAGGACGACGACGCGGATGGTTCCGACCCCGTCGCTATCGAACTGGCTCGCTTCCTCGATACCGAACGTTCCGTGATCAACTTTCAGGATCAGGCTGCCGTCGGTGTGATAGACTTCCAACTGGAGATTATCCGCCCCGTTGAGCACGGCGGAGATGAAGCCCGACCCGAGCCCGGACAGCTCATACGTATCCGGCTCGCCCACGGCGGCGGTGCCGCTGACGGCTACCGGATCCAGGTTGTATACGGCGGGAAGCTGAATCTTCCCGTCCACCACCGCCAGATCGGTCTCGTCAAACTCGCTGGAATCGACGTTGCGGAACATGTGGTCGTCGTTCCACCCGCCGAGGAAGATGTCTTCCCACTCATCATCATCGATGCGGAAGGCGGCCGCATGCCATCCGCGGAGCGACGAGCCATTGGGGAACGCCGGGGCCGGCGTCCAGTCGACGAACTCAATGTTGCCGTCCCAGGAGATGTTCCGCAGGACGCTCGGGCGGGTGTTGTCGCCCATCACGAACACGTCGATCTTCCCGTCGTGGTTCAAATCCACGACCGTCGCCTTGACGCTCTTGAAGTCGCTGACGTGGTCGGGCAAGAATACTTCGCTGTAGGTGGCCATGTTGTTGGCGTCGTTGCCCATGTTCTGAAGGATCTTGTCGGTAATGCTGGTACGGTTGCTCCAGTAGATGTCGACCAGCCCGTCCCCGTCGAAGTCGGCCGGCTCCATGGCGTTCTCGGTCTGGCCGGCGGTGCCCAGGTTGTCAATGTCACCGCTCGAGCTGTACCTGAAGTCGCCCAGCCCGCTACCGGCGCCCTCGTTGTCGTTGTAGTAAACGTAGTTCGGGCTCCAGTTGGAGATCAACAGGTCCATTTGCCCGTCACCGTTCATGTCGGCAGCGGCCACGTCGACCGTGTAGTCGCCATCCGCGGGTACGTGGGTGCTGGTCACTTCGGTGAAGAAGCCGTTGCCGTCGTTGAAGTACATGGTGTCCTGGGAGGGACCCGGGTAGTTACCCACGTAGAGGTCCGGACCGTTTACACCATCGATGTCGAAGGAGACACCACTACAGGCGGCACCACCGGTGCCGGGCCCGAGTCGGTCATTGCCCTCCTCCTTGAAGAAGGAGAACACGCCGGCCACTTGCTTGTTGATGTAGACTTTGGTCCGGCCGGCATCGCCCCCGGTGTTGTTGTCGTTGATAATGATGATGTCCAGCCAGCCGTCCTGGTTGTAGTCACGGAAGAACGCGTTTCTGGTGACGTCATCGCTGGTGAACCCCGGGATGGCCCCCGTGGCGCTGATTTCCAGCATCACGCCGTCGTCGTTGCGATACAGCTTGTTCTTGCGCGTGCCGAAGTCACTGAAGGCATTCCCGATCACCACGTCCAGATCGCCGTCGTTGTCGAAGTCACCGAATTCGACTTCCTTTTCCTGGCCGGAACCCGCTTCCGGCACTGTCTGCACCACATTGGTGTCGGTAATGTTCTCGAAGTTCAAGGTTCCCGGCAGGCGCGCTTGGCCCGATGAGGCCAGACAAAAAACCACCGCAGACACTACTACCAACATTGAGATCGACTTAAACATGAACGTTCTCCTGATTCTCCTCCGGGCCTTTGCGGGGGAGCCACGCTGCGCACACAGCGCAGACAGTCCACCCGAAAGAGCCTGGCGTGCTACTCACACTCCGTTTCTCGAACCTTCCACAAGACCCTGTTGAGGCTCGACCCGTTGGGGTCGTGCCACGCAAAAGCGATCCGGGACGTCGCGTCCAGCCCGAGCCCGGAACCTACCGTTCACCATTCTAGCCGCTAGGCCTTCCCGTCGCAACATTGCATTCCGTCCAATCCCCGTGGGTAATACCCGTGGTGGCGTGGCCGCTTCGCCTGACACTGAGGCTGGAAAAAGTGGTGTGTGAATGGATTGGGGCCCGGCCGAGTTCGGAGTTTACTGGGCGTTGGAGGTTCTCTGAGCCAGGACTCGATCGGATCGGCTGACGCCTGAGGATCGTGGACCCGCGGGGAAGGACCGATCATGTGGGCGATTATTCCTGGTATGGCTCTCGCGCCCGGAAACGTGACAGATGTGCATCGATCTGGCTCACCAGGTCTGGATCACCCTTCGCTACGGCGGCTAGCCGGGCCTGTTCTGCCACTCCGATGGCTTCGTTATGCCGTCCGAGGGCGGCCAAGCACACCGCAAGCGTATCCAGGGCTCGCGGCACTCGGTACGACGTCTGCTCGCACACCTGGCGAGCGATTGCCAGGGCCTCGTCGGCCTGACGAATCGTTTCATCGGGGCAAGTCGCCAGGTGCCACGCGAGGCGGTCGGCTAGTGAGGCATCGCCGGGGAGGCGCTCAACCGCGCCTCGCAGCACGGTGATGGCCTCCTCAAACGCCGCGTCATCGGCCAGCACTCGAGCCAGCTTCTTGTAGGTCCGTGCGTCGTCCGGCCGGAGGGCGATCGCCCGGCGGAGATGCCGGACGGCGTCCTGCGGTCGTCCGATTTCCACCAGGTCGGTTCCGAGTCCGTAGTGAGAGTCGAAGTGATCCGCACGAATCCGGAGGTTGGCTTCGAAGAGTTCGACCGCCCCGGCGAAGTCGCCATGACGATGGGCTAGCACACCCAGGTTGAATCGCGCCTTGACGTTGTTCGGCTCCAACTGCAGGGCTTGGCGGAGATGCACCTCGGCCTCGACGGGGTCACCCAGCTTCACCAACGTGGCCCCCAGGCTGGCATGGGTTTCGGCCAGATCGGGGCGGATACGCAGCGATTCCTCAAAAAGCGAAACGGCCTCTTCGTATCTGCCTTCGTTGGCCAAGTCGGTCGCTCGGTGCATGGTGTCAATCCCCCCGGTGGCCAGGGATTCCATGGCGGCGCGGAGCGGGTCGTGGAGCGGAGGCAGATGGTCCTTGTGTTCTTCAGCCAGGCGAAGTTGACCGGCGGCCTTATCGAGGCGTCCACTCTTTCGCAGGGCTTGTCCCAGCACATAGTGGGCTTTTCCGTACTCAGGAGCCAGGCGAATCGCGTGGTCGAGACGTGCGATAGCTTCGATGAGGGATCCGCGTTTGAGCATGATCTGCCCCGCCCCGCAGTAGGCCGCTGCGGCATCGGGATTCAAATCGATCACCCGCTCAAAGCCTGCGAGGGCGTCGTTGGTTTCGCCTCGCGTCAGGTTGGCCGACGCCCTTTCGAGTAGGGTGGGCAGGTCGTCGGGATACCGGACCAGCACGCGATCGAACGCGGTGACGGCCTCGTCCGGATTCCCATTGGCGACGTGAATCAGCCCGAGGTAGAATTGCCATTTGGTTTCGTTCGGGGCGAGCATGGCGGCTCGGCGGTAGCACGGCTCGGCTTGGGTGTAGAAGTCGTAGGCGTGAAAGACCATGCCCAGGTGCCCGTTTGCCTCGGTGTCCTGCGGGTTGGACTCGGCGCGTTGTCGCGCTTCGGTCACTTGGCGCCGTACGGTCGGTTCGAGGGAGCCGGCGTCGAACGTCGGCAGCGACGGCAGTTGGGGTGGATGGTCCGACGGAGGGATCGGATCCGTACTTGGGCGACAGGCCACGGCGATGCAGGCGATCAGGAGTATCAAGGATCCGTAGCGGATGTTCCGTAGGCTGTTTCGGATCTTGTGGTAGAATCGAGTGAATTGCCTTTCCGAGACCCTCGAACGCGCCCTCGTCGGCAAATTGCACGGGGCATGCCGGCCAAGTCTTGGCTCGTGGCAAGTAGCGGCTCGGCGTCTGAGACCGGACGGATTGGCCATGCGGGGCATCTTCCCTACCTGCTTGCAAACACTGTTTACATCCACGAATGACTGATGCGGAGTCATTCTAAGACTGCGGCGCGGGCGGTGGAACCAGTATCCGCCACCGATAGGTGGTCTGCGGATCTTCGAGGCGGCTACCTTCACTACTCGTCGGGGCTAGTGGCGTCCTGCTCGCCTACGTACCCCAGCGACTCGAGTCTTCGCGACGTCGAATCCGGAACCAAGCGTTCGTGCGAGATCACGCCTGGTTTGATGGCCATGTTCTCCGCGATTTGCTGCTTGAGCAGGGCCACTAGCTTGGCGACCACTTCGGGCTCGGCGTCCGCCCGATTGTCGTGCTCGCCGGGGTCGTTCCCCAGGTGGAACAGGGCTATCGCCGGCTCGGGCGGGTGCGTCGCCCCATCGCGCGGTGGGCGGGTAGCCCGGATCAACTTCCACGGTCCGTCGAAGATCGCCTTTTGGTCATACCCGGCGGCGGTCGCTCCTTTGTACGCTTCGGCAAATGAGCGACGGTCACCGGATCGGGGCTGATCGAGTATCAGCGGCATCAGCGTCTCGCCTTGCAGGCCGGGAATCGCTGAATGACCCAACTGATCCACCAGTGTGGGAAACAGATCTATGAGACGGGCGCGATGGGGCACGCGCATGCCCGCCGGCAACACGCCCGGCCAGCGCAATACGAGCGGCACGTGCAAGTCGGTTTGAAACTGACTGAAACCGTGTCCCCAGTGGCCGTGTTCGCAGAACGCTTCGCCGTGATCCGCAGTCAAGATTACATAGATCTCGTCCCACAGCCCGCGGCGCTCGAAGTAGGCAACCAGCTCACCAAGATAGTGATCCATTTCACGTACGCCCGCCCCGTAGCGAATCTTCCAATACCATCGATACATCCGAAGCGATTCGTACAGCTCGGGATGAGAGTCGTTCTTGGGTGGTTTTCGTATGTACCCGTTGAGGCGGTTGAATTCTGCCTGAGTGAGTTTCGGGCCGGGCTTGCGTTGGAGCATCTCGACCAACGGGTCCAGGAACCTCGGCTCAGCATCGTACGGGCCATGAACATCCATGTAGTGCAGGTATAGAAAAAACGGCCGGTCTTGATCTTGGCGCCCCTCCAGCCAGCGAATCGCCGCTTCATTCACCCTCCGGCCGGGGACGGTGTTCTCTGCGAAGCTCCCGTCCCAAAAATCGAATCCCGCTCCAAATCCATACTCTTGTTGGATGAAAGGGTTGGCGCTGATTCCGGCGGTGGCGTAGCCGATTTCGTGGAGCAACTCGGGGATAGTGGCGAACTGGTTTTCCTTATCGAAGACGGGCACTTTCTTGGTTCGCCCTTGTTTCATGTCCTCCATGACGCGAATACTCGTTGCCTTATGCACGGCTGGATAGTAGGAACAGAACATCGAGCTGATCGAAGGAAGCGTCCACGGCGAGGCTGCGACGCATTGCTCATAAACCACACCCTCCGAAGCGATCGCATCAATCGTCGGCGTGAGTTTTCCGGGATGCCCGTAGGCTCCGATCTGGTCGGCGCGGAGCGTGTCGATCATCAGCAGGACGATGTTGGGCTTGTTCCGAGCGTCCCGGATCGGCGCGTCACCGTCGGTGCGGGAATTGCCTTTCTCGCATCCCGCGATCAAAACTACCATGAGCCCCAAGGCTCTCGATGCCAAATGACAACGAGGGCTCTCTGTGGCTGCGATGTGCCGGCATGACGTTTTCTCAAAGAGCATCTAGCAGCTCGTAAACTCGGCTCGGTTGACCCCGGTACCCCCTCCTGCCTTGTGGCGTGGCCGGCCGGCGCATCACTATCCTACCCGGGATGAGCATTCCATGCGGGGATGTTACCGTGTTTCAGGTCGATTGCTCGGCGGATGGGCGACTCGGCGTAGTCCGCCGCTGCCACAGCGTCGCCAGTCCGATGGCGGCCAGGACGGCGAGCATGGGCAGGGCTCCCAAACGATAGCGTACGCTGCCGACGAATACGCTGTGCAGGGCAGACAAACAGATCGCGGGCATCAGCAGAAACGCAACGGCACTCCAACGGTGACGCATCGCCCATGCCCCGAGCAGGGCGAAGGCATACAAGAGCAATGTCCAACCGGCCACCACGATGCGTACAACGGATGCCTGGTATTCATTTGTGTGGAGGAATGGACTCCACATGCGTTGCATCTTGATCCACGCCAAGCCGATGATGCGGGCTGGATCCTCGCGGATGGATCGGTAGGCTTGGTCGCGAAAGTACGCGTTCCACTCGGCTTCGCCCAATCCGCGGACGGCTGGAGCATTCTTGATGTCCGCTAAATCACTGGCCCCGGTGGCGTGCGGACCGACGCCGTCGTATAGCGAGATCCCCGCCCGATGGGTCAGCCAGCACCGATCACCCGTGAGGCGTTGATTGCGCCACGCCCAGGGCGTCAGGCTCAGGATCAACACCAGGACGACGCCTAGCGTCCGTACCGCAACGGAGAGCTCGAACCGGCGATGGATCAGTAGGAAGACGAACAAGCCGACCAGCGGGGCAAGCGACGAGGGGCGGGTGTACACGGTCGCCACGGTCAGCGCCGTGATCGCCATCCAGTGGACATTAGATGAGTGTCGGCCTGCCGTCGTCGCCGGTTGCTCCCGATGGGTGGCAGCGGCGCGCGGTTGGCTGAAACCGGTGATTTGCCAACCCACGTACCAAATCGCGCTGAGTTCGGCGATGAGCAGCGTTTCGGTGAGCAACAGCGACGTGACTCCAACGAGCAACGGATCCAACGCGACCAACATTCCGGCGGCCAACCCTGCCACTAACGTCATATTTGTCGCACGTGCGGGACCATCGGCATCGATGGCGTGGTCAGGGGCGATCGTGGAATGAGCAACGTCTCGAGCGAGCACAGCGGCGAAGACGGCGGCTAGCGCCCCCACGAAGACCTGGCCGATCTTGACCCACGCGATTCCGTGGGCAGAGCCCGCGACCAGCGACAGAGCGGCTGGGTACAACGGCATGCGGGCCGCACGGTGGCCGAACTCTCCCACCAAACCGTCGCCCCGGTGGAGCGACTCCGCCATTCGCCAGTACCAGCGCTCGTCGTCGAAGGTCAATGATGACAGGTCGCCGGTTTGCCAGGTCTGACGAATCAGCCAAGCGGCTCGGACGACCACGGCGGCCATGAACACGGCGAGCAGTATCGCATTCCAGCCAGGCGGACGGGCGCGCCTGAGGGCGAGGTGGAAGGTCATCTCAATCGCCCACGGGTTCCGCTCGGAGTTTCAACACCTGTCGAGTTTGCGACGTGATCTTGACGCGATCGTCGATGCGATAGCCGATGATCCAGATGGGGCCGAGTTGATCGCAGAGTACGGCGATGCGTTTGCGTTCTTTCGGATCCACCTTGTGGTCGCTGAGGAACTCGGAGAGTTTTTTCGATCCTGGAGCACCCAGCGGCCAGAACCGGTCTCCCGGCTGGCGGGTGCGAACCACCAGCGGCGGATGCACGGAATCCAGATCCACCCATTCCTCCTGGATAGGGAATCGTCCTCGGCCGACGACGCGAGTAGCTCCGCGTTGAACCTGCTGACTCCGGTGGCTGGCCAATTCGCCGGGATTGGAGGTTGTGATCTGACATTCGATGGCGATGCGCCGAACGGGAAGAAGCGTGGTGCCGGGCATGCGAACGGCGATCTCCGGAGCGATGGACTCGCGCGATTCCTCGGTGGGCAGGGCGAAGCTCAGCGACTCGTACGACTTGGTCACGATGATGCCGCCGGGCAGATGGACCTGCTTTCCGCTGGCGGGGTCGTTGAGCATGTCGGCGACGGCGACCAGTTGGGCGAAACCCATATCCTGTTCACCCGCCTGAAACGAAGCCGCTGCCCGACGGATCAGCTCGGTTTGCACGATTCGGCTGCGTTTGGCCAGGGCGACGGCGTTGAGGACCAGCTCCTGATCGGTGTGGCTGATGATGAGCGTCTCCAGGGTCTTCTGGACCATCTCGGTGAGAAACTCCTCTAACCAGCAAGCCTGTTCGCCCAGCCGCAGGAGTGCCTCGCGGGCTTGCGGGTTGATCTCGGATTCGAGCAGCGGGAGTACCAGGTTGCGGATGCGGTTACGCATCGGTTCGTTGTCCTGGTTGGTCCGATCCTCGCGATAGGGGATGCCGCACTCGGATAGGAACTCGCTCAGTTCACGTCGTGTACGCCGCAGAAGCGGACGGACCAGTTGGATCTCGCTGCCGACATGGATCGGCCGATTGCGCGGGATGCCGCAGAGGCCACGAAACCCCGTACCGCGAACGATGCGATGCAGGATGGTCTCCGCGTTGTCGTCCGCCTGGTGGCCAACGATGACGGTCCCGGCTCCGCAGCCAAGGGCGACGCGCTCCAGGAACGTATAGCGTTCCCCGCGGGCGACTTCCTCGATCGATCCGCTGGTGGATTCAGCCAGTTTGGCGATGTCCCGGCGCTCGACGGTGCAAGGCAGGTTCAAGTCGTCGGCGGCCGCCTGCACGAAGGCGGCGTCTTTCTCCGCCTCCAGACCGCGAAGTTGATGATCCAGGTGGGCCACGTGAAGCTCGAGCTCGAACCCCGCCTCGCGGTTTAGACCCACGGCGACATGCAGCAGGGCCATGGAATCCAAGCCGCCCGAGACGCCCACGACGACGCCCCCGGTTCGGGGCAACAAGTCGCCTGCGACGATTTCGTCGGCCAACGAGTTCAAGAACGGGGCTGCGGCCATTTGCGGATTCCTCGGGATTCGTTTCGGTCGGCCCTAGGCGTTCATCGCGTTTTTCGCATCGAGCGGTCGGGGCCACCGGTTCTGTTTGCGTAGTACCAATTCGATCAACTTGGCTACGGCGCCACCACCGGCCGGGCGTTGGGTCACGTAGTCGGCCACCCGTTTGACGGCTGGAACGGCATCGGCCGGAGCGACCGCAAAGCCGCATCGTAGCAGAATCGGCAGATCGGGGAGATCATCCCCGGCACAGCAGACCTGTCGATCCTCTATCTGGAGCTTCTTCAAGAGCTTCTGATAGTCGCCCAACTTGTCACTGGACCCCTGTCGAACCGACTTGATTCCCAGTTCGCGCGCTCGAGCCTGCACGCTGATACTCGTGCGCCCGGATAGAATGGCGACGGTGCCGCCCTGTGCTTGCCACAGCTTGATAGCACATCCGTCGTGAACGTGAAAAGTCTTGCTTTCGTAGGTGATCCCTGCGTAATGCAAGTGCCCCGAGGTCAGGACACCATCAACATCCAGGACGATTAAACGGATTTCGGTCACGCTCATGGGAGCTGGTCACTTCCCCGCAGCGATGAAGACGACGTGCCTGGTTGTGCGATGCCGGTCGGAACCCGTCGGACCGTGCTCTCCTGATACGTCAGCCGTCTGTCTTGGCAGCCTCGGGGTTCGACTCATCGCCTGAATCGACTCCGTATATCGACTTCCTAGCGTCGCTTTGCGGGGGTCTTCTTGGTTGACTTTGGGCGGGCCTTGGCCTTGGCGACAGCTTTCTTTGGGGTCGGTTTCTTCGCGGGGGACTTCTTCTTCGAACTCTTGCCCACCGCTGTAGCCTTAGGCTTGGCTGTCGGCGAGGCGGCACGCCGCGATGGGGCCTTCGGCTTGGGCGCGGCTACCTTCGTCTTTGGTGCCACGGTCTTGGCTTTCGACGAGGCGATCTTCTTCTTGTTCTTGAGCACCGTGGACTTGGAGCTGGTGAAAACAAGCTTGGGAGCTCCCTTGGGTTGCCGCACGACAGCGGTGTTTTCCATGATGGCCAGTTTCTTGTAGTAGCCCTCGATGGACAGTCGCTGGTAGTGGGCTTCGGCGTCCTCCCGCTCGATGCTCTTGAACAGGATCAAGGCTACACCGCCGGATTGGCCGACCACTTTCCAGCCGAAGGGGATGACTTCCTTTTGCCCTGGGGCGCGAGAATGAGTCGGTCTCGGTGATCCAGGCGCCGGAGCGGCTGCGGGAGTGCCAGCCGGTGCAGCTGCCGGTGCGGGGCCGGAGGGCAGGTTGCCGGTCTTCTTGTCGGCGAATGGCGCTGCCGGGGCGGTTGATGGTGGCACGGACTTCTTTTCGGCGGTCTTGGTCTTGCTCTTGCCGGTACCGGTCGCCGGGGAGTCACCGGGCTTGCTGCGTTTTGTCATTTTGGCACACACTGGTTTGGGCGGGTATTATTCTCGATCGTCCGGTGGCCGTCAACCGCTTCGACGCTGCCTGTTGCTTGCGGGGTGGGGCCGTCTATAATTCCCGGCATACCCTATCGTACCAGCGGCGACAATCCGGACGGCGGTCGTGCAACAACGGAGAGCATACATGCCCAACCCCGATTCATCCACTCAGACGACCTGTTCATGGGCAGACGATGCCCGTGTCATCGGAAAGACGTTCCGCCTGTCCACGCGCTGGCCCCGACTCCTGGTGGCGCTGGCGGGTTTGGGCCTGATCCTGCTCTGGGGCGGACTCCTGGACAAGATTTGGGTTGGTTTGGACCGAGGCGTGGGCCCGGATTCCCTCGCCGCCCACCTGGCCGGCGGGGCGGGAGATGAGTCGGACGGCGACCCCACCTGGGGAACCAGCGGCGTGTTCGCCGTCTGGCGACAGCACCAGATGGATTGCATGGATCGGGCTGCCTCGGCCGTCTGTCACGGACGCGTGTTCGGTGGCTTCGGACCGCCTCCGCCATCGCTCGCGTTCGGCGCCGATTCTCTTCTCGACATGCCTGCTTCCCTCTTTGAGCGGTCCCTGGCGTCGGCCGGGGTACTTCGCCTGATCGGGTACATGGGTAGCGGGGTGGCGTGGATGTTCACCGAGCGGCCCTGCTTTGCGACGATCTTCTGGTTGGGGACCATCGCGCTGATGTCCCTGATCGGCGGGGGGCTTTGTCGGCAGATGACGCTCGATCTGGCCCGCGACGAACAGCCGACGATCCGGCAGACGTTCGAGTTCGTCAGAAGCAAGTATTGGGGAGGGTTTCTGGCGGCCCCGCTGCTTCCTGCCGGCATTCTCCTGGGACTGGTGCTCGTGATGGGCGCCCTGGGGTTCCTGATGCTGAGGATCCCCGTGCTCGGGGATGTCTTGGGCGGGTTGTTCTTTGCGGGATTCCTCCTTCTCGGATTCCTCGCAGCGCTCATCGGACTGGGAACCCTGCTGTCGGGCGGGCTGTTCTGGCCGGTAATCGCGGCTGAAGGCACCGACGCATTCGATGCAGTGTCGCGTTCGTTCCCCTATGTCTTTGGCCGTCCGTGGAAGGCATTGGTCTACGCCACGGTCATGATCGGGTATGGAGCGGTCTGCTGGATGGCGGTGCGGATTCTCGCCTTTGTCCTGCTGTGGGTTGCCCACACCGGCGTGACGCTGTTCGGGTCCCAGGGGACGATTTTGGCCAACGGTTTTGCCGGGGCGGAGGGACTCTGGTCGGCCCCGACGTTGGCGTTGTTCTACCCATCGGGCATGGCGACCGACGGGTTCTTCGAGGCGTTCAGCGCAGGGGCAGTCAAGCTGTGGGTTCTGCTGATCATTGGACTGGTGTGGGCGTTCCCGCTGTCGTTTTTCCTGGCCGCCAACACCGTCGTCTACGCCCTGCTCCGACGGGACGTAGACTCGACTGACCTGGATGAGGTTTACATCGAGGGATACGAAGAAACACCCTTCGGCGGAGAATCAACCGTTCCAGCCGCCACAGCGGGCACAGAGTCGGCGTCCTCCAAATCATTGAATATTCTAAACCCGGATGACGCGGCCGGACTGACCGAAGCGCCTGCAACCGGAGCATCTCCGGCGGCGGATGCGGAATCGCCTTCCCAAGGCGATTCCGACAAGGGTACTAAGTCCTAGCGTTGTGTCTCATTGAAACCGCGACCTGTCTCTATCCGAGGCGCGACCGTGAGGGAGCGGTTTTCTGCGGCCGCACTGTCATGTAGCGCCACCACTCCCTCACGGTCGCGGCTCAGTCTATCGGGATTCTTCTGAGACACTACCCGCCCAGCAGGGCCCGCTGCACCAACCAATACAGTGCTACGACACAGATCATAGCCGAGGCTGGGATCACGACGACTTTGCGATACCGCGCGTTCTGACGAAACCAGCCGACGGTCAATAAACATAGCAACACGACGGTAAGTTGGCCGAGCTCAACTCCGATATTGAAGGTGATCAAGGCGGTCACGAACTCTGAGGAGGGGAGTCCCAACTCGCGTAGCACGCTGGCGAACCCCAACCCGTGCAGCAATCCGAACCCGAAAACCAACACGACCCGCCTCGGCTTGAGCTGGGTGGTCATCAGGTTCTCCACGCCGACGAAGACGATCGACAGGGCGATCAGAGATTCCACCAGCCGTGAGGGCAAGGAGACCACGTCGTACATCGAAAGGGCCAGGGTGACGGAGTGGGCGATGGTAAATGCCGTGATCTGCCAGAGAAGAGGCCGCACCTTGGTGCTGAGCAGAAACAGTCCCACTACGAACAGAATATGATCCAGCCCTCGCGGGACGATGTGTTGAAATCCGAGGATCAGGTAACGGGCTGTGACCTGTAGCCAATCAGGGGTCTGGGGCGGTGAATTCAATCGGTAGGGCGGGCAGTACCCGCCCCTGCTAACTATGTGTTTCGCACCGCCGCCGGTAGCCTCTTCGGTGATAGTCAGATGCACCGTCGGAAACACCGCCGACGTTCCGATAGTCAACTCGATCGACCCGTCCGGGATAGACCCGGACAGCCGGGCCGTACTCCCCAGTACAGTCGGCACGGTCTCCACCCCGGGAGACACCGCAACACCATGAAATGGAAACGAAATGTCCGGCGACTGCTTGACGCCGTCAAAGCGCACCCATGCCCGCCGCCCCACCGTCCGGCGAGCCCGTTCGATGGCTGCGTCGAGGTCTTCCGGCGACATGGCCCGCAAAGCGCGGGCGATCTCCGCTGCATCGTGCTCGGCCGCGGGCCCTACTGCCAGCGCGTCCACGTCGATTCTCAAATCGACCTGGTAACTCTCGTCGGCCTTGAGCACGACCAGAACCTCTATGAAGTCCATGTCGTGGGCCGGACTCGGTGTCGCACAACTCACTACGAGCAGGAAGATCAGGCCAACCTCTCTCAGGAGTTTCAAGTTCATAGAGAGACTTCCGGCAAGCGACTTCGCACGGACGGCCTGTTGTGGAGGCGTGCCATCTCGCTTTGGCCATGCGTAAGCAGCCACCTCGTGAGGCACAACCTGCCGCGAGCCCCAGGCCTCATTCGGAAGAGCCCACGCGGTGAAGCGCTCGGCTCGCGGGCTCATTCGCCTAACCTTAGGACACGGAGTATAACTCCTGCAACTGTTCCGTGCATAAGTAGTAGTTGATCGGTTGCGGTGATGATGGAAGCAGGCTTGATGCTGGTGGGCGTCCTGGTGGGTGGGGCGGTGGCGTGGATGCTGGCGACGGCCCGTGCCCGGGGGCGGGCGACGGCTGAGCAGGGCGAACTGCAGCAACGGGCGGCGGCTATCGACAGCAGCTTGACCGAGGTGCGCGCTCAACTCGGGCAGCGCGAGGCGGCGGTGGAAGCGTTGCGGTTGCAGTTGCAGGCGGAGCAGCAGGCTCGCGTAGCGGCAGATACGCGGGTTGAGGAGGTTCGCAAGAACGTCGAGGAGCAGAAGAAACTGCTGGACACCGCTCAACTGAAGCTCAAGGAGGCGTTCACGGCCCTATCGGCCGACGCGCTACGCAGCAACAGCGAAGCGTTCGTCAAACAGGCGGCCGAGAAGGTCAAACCGCTGAGCGATGCACTGGAACGATACGAGAAACACACCCGCGAGTTGGAGAAGACTCGTCAGGCTGACTACGGGCGGCTGACCGAACAGCTCAAGATAATCGGCGCCTCCCATCAGGAACTGTCGCGTCAGACATCGAGCTTGACCCACGCTCTGCGGGCACCGCAGGTCAAGGGCCGATGGGGCGAGATCACGCTCCGTCGTGCGGTCGAGGTGGCCGGCCTGTCGCCGCATTGCGATTTCGTCGAGCAGGTTTCGGTGGATACCGAAGACGGCAAGCAGCGGCCGGACATGGTGGTCACGCTTCCGGGCGATCGCACCATCGTCGTAGACTCGAAAGCTCCGACGACGGCCTACCTCGATGCGGTCGAGGCGGACAACGAGGACGATCGACAAGGGCACCTGGCTCGCCACGCCCAGACGGTTCGCAATCACATGCGTAGCTTGTCAGCCAAGGCGTACTGGAGTCAGTTCGACAACACGCCGGAGTTCGTGGTGATGTTCATACCGGGCGAGTCGTTCTTCAGTGCGGCGCTGGAACAGGATCACGGGTTGATCGAGGAAGGCATTCGCAACCGGGTGATCCTGGCGTCACCGACCACGATCATCGCCATGTTGCAGGCGGTGGCCTACTCCTGGAAGCAGCAGGATCTGGTGGAAAACGCCCGCAACATCGGTGAGCAAGCCAAGGAGTTGTTCGAGCGCGTATGCGTGTTTGCCGAGCACATGGCCGGGGTCGGGAGCAGCTTGAGCCGGGCGGTTCGGGACTACAATGCCGCCGTGGGATCGTGGGAGAGTCGGGTCCTGCCGGCTGGGCGGCGAATCCGGGAGCTCGGCGTCTCGACCAAGCAAGATCAATTCACCGAACTCGATCCCGTCGATACCATCACGCGATCGTTGGCCGACCCATCCGCAAGCGACGCGGACGAAACGTCGTCAAGCTGACCGGACGCGTGGGTGGCACGAGGAGCATCAACACTGGATGCCATGGTCCACGCTTGCGTGGCCATGGTTGTTGCTGATCCAAAAGAACATGCCAACGACAAGCGTGGCCCTGGCACCCGGCGCCCGTATGCGTACGCGCACGGGCAGACGCCCCGGAGGGGCGACGGAGTGTAGCCACGGGTGAAGCTTCGCCCGCTGCCAAGCGGGCGGAACGCAACCCGTGGACTCATTCGCGCCTCAACCCTCCCGCCCCGGAGGGGCGGAGGAATCCCTACGGCAGAAAGAACGGCCCCAGAACCAGCTTCCAGCATGCTACGAGTATCGCCCAGTTGTCACCGCAGCGCCCGAATCCTTCGCCCCTCCGGGGCGAAAGGGAGATGATGGACCGGTTTTCCACGGGTTCCGTCCGCCACCGGCGGACTCCACCCGTGGCTACAGCCCATCGCCCCGCCGGGGCGAGAACTCGGCCCTCAATCCTGACGGGGGAGGCAGCGGGCCACACCGTTGCTGCCGGATTGGAGTACAGGTACGATAGACCGGTGGAATGACTACTTCGGAGTTTGGACTTGGCGAGCGAGTTGCGGATGTCCGCTTCGACGACGACACGATGAGCATCGACCTCGCCGACGGCCGGACGATCACCGTTCCTCTCGCGTGGTATCCTCGCCTGCTCGGCGCGACATCGCCCCAGCGCCGGAACTGGCAGTCGTGCGGCGGCGGATTCGGGATTCACTGGCCGGACATCGACGAGGACTTGAGCACAAGAGGATTATTGGCGGGCGCACCCGCGCCGCCAAGGACCGAACCGGCAAAGCCCTGATTGTAGAATCAAAGATGTCGGGTGAGCGGGGCCGGTGATTCGCCTTCTGCAACTTCTCGGTGCTTGCGATGACAAACTCAGGTCAATGATCCGGCCTAATGAGTGTTCAGTCGCTACGTCTGATTTTCACGCCGTTCTCGCCTGCGGCGAGAGCAACGAAGCGATGGATTACCTCCCGTGTTATCCAGTTCTTCTCACAGAGATGGGTCACCCAACCAAGAATGAGTTCTGGTGTGTTGCATGCACCGAGAGGGATTTCGTATGCACATACCACATTGATGACGATGCAATCGCCATCGACATAGACCTGTTTCGCAACGTCTGCGAGTTTGTCCGTCAGCTCATCGAGCCTGCGAATTGGTGTCACGACATCCTCCGCTTGTCTACTTGCTCTCCAGTCTCTCGCATTCCTCGTTCCCCCGCGTGACTTGGCACGGGGAATCTTCAGCGATCCCTGTCGGTGCGCAAGTTGAATCGAGCGGGCGAGAATCTGCACGACCAATCAAAGACCAGGATCCAATTCTTCTCCATTCATCAATCGGGCTAGCATCCTTTGCGTGAGGGCATCCCCGCGCGACGCTCGTGCGAGAACCTCTCGCAGCACTGTTGCCTCCGGAGTATCCGAGGTGACTAGATCGCTGGGACCGCCCCAGAATTCCCAGAATTCCCAACTAAACGGCCACGCTCGGCATATCATCATCTTCGCAGCGCGATTCTCTAGCTCGCCCATCGACGGCGTAAGGGCTACAAAAGTTTCCCCCAACACTGCCCACGGCAGAAAGAGAATACCGAGTGGATTGCGGAGCACCGGTACCTTATTGCACAACCAAGAGAGACCTATCAGTGGTCCAAGGAAGATTCCCCCCACAGCGCTGATTGGCAGTAGAAGGAGCCCAAACGTAACATTCACTAGAATGCCAAGCGCGAAAGTCGTCACCAACTGAACCGGAACGACAATGAACGCCACGATGGTCAAGACGACGTCCAAGATTCGGTTAGCTGTCACGTCACCTCCAGCCCCACCCCTTCACTGGTCTCGCATAAGCCCAGTTCGTCTACCAGCAGAACGGCGAGCAAATTGAAGTTCTCGCGCCAGTCGGACCACGGCGTCGGGCCTCCCGGCGTCAGCAAATATGGCGAAGTACCGGCGGTGCCTCGACGGATTCAGCTACGGGCAGGATACCTCAGTGGGCCGGCGTTGGCAAGGTCGGATTTGTGGATTGGGAAACCGGGGCCGCGGGACGGACACACTCGTCCTGGGATGTCCAGTCGCGTTGCCACGGCCGGCGAGGCGCCGGCCGCTACATTCTCAGCGGGTAGCTAGCAATCGCCGCACGTCAGGTTGCCATGGCCGGTTGCGGAGCAGTTACCGCCTCCTCGCGGCGCGGTGTTGGTGGTTGGCTTGAAGCGGTCTGGTGGGCCTGTAGGTGCTCGCCAAATGGCACGAGGCGGGCGCTGTTGAAAATCACCACGGCCGTTGCAACGGTGTGCAGCATGGCTCCGGCGATGGGCGACAGAACGCCGCGAATGGCCAAGGCTTCGGTGACGATGATGAAGACGCCGCCGAAGATTAGATTCTGCCAGATGATTCGAGTAGTGGCCCGGGAGAGACGAACCAGGAATCCCAGGCGACGCAGGTCGTTGTTCATCAGGGCAATCGAGGCGGAGTTGATGGCGACGTCGCTGCCGGCGGCGCCCATGGCGATTCCCAAGTGACCAGCAGCCAACGCAGGGGCGTCGTTGACTCCATCGCCGACCACCGCCACGATGTGGCCACGCGCCTTGAGAGCGTTGACCAGCTCGAGTTTCTCGGCCGGCAGGCACTCGGCATAGACGTCGCTGCATCCCATCTCGGCGGCCACTCGGTGGGCGACCGAACGCTTGTCGCCGGTGACCATGGTGAGATTGTGAATGCCCAACGAGCGCAGATCGTCAATCGCTTCGCGGGCTTCGGGGCGGGTCTTGTCTTCCAATCCGATCCAGCCGACGCACGTGCCGTTGCGGGTGACGTAGAGCATGCTCAGCCCCTCGACCTCCTCGTAGCCGGCTTGGTCTAGCAGGCTCAGGTCTGCCCCTTTTTCCGCCAGCCAGGTGCTGCGACCGACCATGATCGAATCGCCGTCGAGTTGAACTTTGACTCCCCGACCGGCGACCTCCTCGAAGCCCTCCGGCGTGGCGAGTTGCACGCGAGCGTCCTTGGCTACCGATACCAGCGCTTTGGCGACCGGGTGCTTGCTGAGCTGTTCGGCCGAGGCGGCTAATCTCAACAGCTCCGCCCCATCAACATCGGGGGCTGGCTTCATTTGGGTGACCGACAGCACACCGGTGGTCAGCGTGCCGGTCTTATCGAATACGATGGCGGTTAACGAGCGGGCGTATTCCAGGTTGACAATGTTCTTGATGAGGATTCCCAGGCGCGACGCGCTGCTCAACGCAGCCACCACCGCGGTCGGCGTGGCCAGCACCAGGGCGATGGGGCAGGCTACGATCAGCATGGTGATCGCCCGCTTCATGCCCTCGGTGCGATCCTCGGCGAAGAACAACACCACGCCGGCCAACATCAAAATCGTCGGCGTATACCAGCCCGCGTAGCGATCGATGAGCCGCATCAATGGGATTCGCGTGCGCTCCGCGTCGAGGATTAACTCCTGGACACGGCCGAGCGTGGTATCCGCGCCCGCTTTGGTGACCCGGATGTCCAGGGCGCCGGTCAGGTTGGTCGTGCCGCTGAACACCTCGTCGCCGACGTTCTTGTCGACCGCCAACGACTCGCCGGTGATGTTGGCCTGATTGACGCTGGACTCGCCGCGGATCACCTCGCCGTCGGCGGGGATGTTGTCGCCGGGACGCACGCGGATGGTCTGACCCGGTCGTAACTCCTTGGCTTCGACGATCTGCTCCGAGCCGTCCTCTTCCAGGCGATGGGCTTGCTCCGGCGTCAGCTTGAGCAGGGCGGCGATCGATGCCCGGGCACCGGCGGCGGTTCGCGTCTCGATCAGATTGGAGACGATCATGAAGAACGCGACGATGCCGGCTTCCTGATAGCGTCCCAGGGCGATGCCGGCCACGATCGCCAAGGCGACCAGTTCGTCCATGTGCATCTCGCCGGCGGCCAGGTGTCGAAGGGCCTGGACGATCAGCGGGATCCCCAGGGCCACGGCGCCGAGAAGTGCCAGCACCTGGGCCTGCGGAATCCCCAGGGCACCGGACGCGTCCCGAATTCGCGAATCCTGGAACAAGTACTCAGCCAGAAAGGAGCAGGCGACCAATGCGCCGCCCATGAAGGCAAAGATGAACAGGCCCGTAGATCTTGCGGTCTGCCCAGGGGCGGATGAGTCCACGTTCAGCGAATGGCTTGGCACGATCGAATACTCCGGAGGACGCAAAAAACGAGGAACCGTGCGGCTCGATGCCGGCCCGGCACGGTCCGTAACCTGCGACAGGCCCCCAGGGTAGCGCAACGGGCTACACCGGGTCAAGCAGGCCCTGCCCGGTCGGCGGGAGTGTCGCATTACCTTGAGAATACGAACTGAATCACCCTGTGGTTCGTGATCGCCGCCCGCGGCCGCGCTAGACTATGGACGGAGGCCCGGCAGCGAGCCTGTCGGTCCCCTAGCGGCCCTGGCTCGATGCTTGGGGGTTCTCGCGGCCGATATCCGAGTCTGGGAGGTCGTTTGCCGTACCCCGCCAGGGTTCCGCAGTGGCGGGCGAGGAGGCGGTGGTCGGGGCGGTCCCGTGGGGGGGCGGCGGACTGCCGGTCGCCCGATCGTGCGCCTGGAGTATTTGTAATGCAAGCACTACTGTTCGAGCGTCCCGCCTATTTGATCCCTGCCGTCGTCTTGGCTGAGCTGGTTCTTCTGCTGATATGGCGCCGGTGGCCAACCCCGGCGACCCGCCAAGCAGCGCGGCTGGGACTGATTCTGTTTCCCTTGATGATCGTGGTGCAGTCTTTGGTGACCACCGATCGCGAGCGCATCGTCCTGGTCTGTCGGCAGTTAGCCTCGGCGGTGGAGGACGCCGACACCGATCGACTGGCTGATTATCTTTCGGACGACATCATCGCCCAGTCGGCCCAGGAAACGGCGCTGAACAAAGCTGCCTTGCTTGCTCGACTCTCAGATATGTTGAACAAGTATCACGTCGAGGAGCTGCGCCTGCGCGA
Source organism: Planctomycetota bacterium (assembly GCA_022562105.1). GTDB lineage: Bacteria > Planctomycetota > Phycisphaerae > UBA1845 > UBA1845 > JADFPW01. The sequence goes on along the minus strand of JADFPW010000010.1, from coordinate 1,989 downwards.
TATCGATGTGGAGTTCGGCGAATCCATAGTTCGTGTGCGTTTTCGGGCGATTTGTCGAGTGGTCGCTAAGTCGTCCATTTATCCTCGGATTGTGACCTTGTGGCTGTTGCGTCTCGAATCGGTCGATCAAGGCTGGCGTGTGTCGCACATTCAACAGCTCCGCAGCCCGATCACCGGCCTCGACCTTCTGAGCGGCGCATTCTGAGTCGGTTTCAACCTCGCCCGCTTCGGAATGTGTGAGTGAAGAAGGGGCCAACGGACGAAGGGCTACTGAGGACGCGGCCAACGGCTCCCTATCATAGATATGGTGGCAACGGTCAATACGTTTAACGCAAGCCCGATGGTGCCGGCGTGTATGCCAGCCACGAGTTGGTGATCCGTCAGGGTGAGGGTGACGGCGGTGACCAAGCCGGCGATCAGTCCAGCTAGAACGGCTTGGCTACGAGCCCGGCTGCAGACGCCGAGGAAGAACGCCGGGGCCGCCTGGACCAGCACCGCCAGCTTGATCACCATGATCGCCTTCAAGCCGGGAAGATCGGCGAGGGCGATGGCCACCAGAACAGCCATCAACATCCACGAGACGATTTTTCCGACACGGGCGTAGTGATCCTGACTCCGATCGCGGGCGACGTATTGGGAGTAGACGTCGCGTGTGAGCATGCTCGACATGGCCAACAGGGCAGAGTCGGCGGTGCTCATCAAGGCAGCCAGCACGGCGGCGAAGAGGGCCAGAACGAGGGCGTATCCGATGGGCGAGGCGTCGACGATCTGCAGGCACAACGCGGGCAGCACCTGGTCGGGTCGGTTGGGTAACGGGTGCAAGTGGGCGGCGGCGTAGATGCCGGCGATGAAGACGACCAGGGTACACAGATAGGGCATCACGGTCATCAGGGCCAGCGATCGGCGCAGACTGTCGGCTGAGCGGGCGGCGTAGATCCGCTGCAACGCCATTGGATACACAGCGGCCCCACCGCCAAACAGAACGATCCAGCTCAACCAGTTTCGCAGTCCGTCGGCGTCGGGGCGTTGGACAAGGTGTGGGGCTGACTCCGCGAGGATGGCCGTCGCTTCGCCGAACGGTCCGAATTGTTGGCGCAAGACCACGAGCAACACAGCGAAGACGACGATCAGAATCACACCCTGAAAGGCATCGGTCCACGCGACGCTGCGCATCCCTCCGAGCGATTCGTAGATCACCATGACCAGTGCCAGACCGATGACACCGTAGGCCATCCCCAGTTGGTTGCCCGACAGGGCGGCGAAGAACTCGCCCATGGCCCGCAGTTGGGCGACGGCGAAGTTGCCGGCGGCAAAGACCATCACCAGGGTGATTAGCATGGTCAACCCGCGGTGGTGGTATCGGTGTTCGAGGAAGTCGCCGGGAGTGACGAAGTTGAATCGCCGGCTGAGGCGCTGCAATCGCGGGGCCAGGAACATGACCCCGATGATGATGGCGATCATGAAATGAACGCTCTTAAGCCAGGCGAAACCCTGTTCGGCAGCCGTGCCCGCGAACATGACCAACGTGTTGCCGCTGTACTGGGTGGTGTAGAGGGTCAGAAACAGGACGACCAGCCCCATGTCGCGGCCCGCCAGATAAAAATCGCTGAGGCTTTCCTCTTTTTGCCGCGAGTAGGCATAGGCGCCGATGAGGAGCAGGCTGAGAATATAAGCCCCCATCACCGCCAAAGCGCCGGGACCAAAGGGGAGGCCTGTCATTCAGCCTCCTCGTCATCTTCCGGGTCGCGCCAGACAAACAGGACGACATAGAGGATAAACGCGCTGGCAAGAAAACTGATAAAAACGGCAAAAACGGCCCAGCCAGGGATTCCCCAAAAACTGCCTGCGATGGGCCAGACCGGGACCATCCCCGCCAAAAGGCAAACCAGCGTCAGCAAAACCCATGGTTTTCTGCCGGGGTCGACGAACCCGTCCGCGCCGGTAGCGTCGTCCTTTTTTTGAGAAGTGTCCTGGTGACGGTCCATGTCA
>JADFPW010000290.1 GCA_022562105.1 Planctomycetota bacterium | reverse complement strand
TAACTTCTGTAGATCGCTGCCTCACCGGCTTTCCACTCAAACCGCCAGCTCCGATTTTTTCGATTATTTCATCACTTTCGTCCAAACTCTCCATGAAAACCTTGGCGGGTATCGACCCGTTAGTACGCATGGCGTATTCAATGGTCCGCAAGCTCCCGCGATAAACGACAACTTCTGGCTTATCGGCATCCTTGCGCACCATAGTTTACTTATAGCTAAACCACGGGTCAAGTCAACCAAGAACCCTCGCCAAGGATCCCGCGATGCGACAATACGCGTAACTCCTTGTCAGATAGGCACTTACGCCATGATTTGGCCCATTCTCTCGCCCAGGATTCAGCCCGAATCAGCTTCGCCACTCTCACCAAGTACTGCCGGCAGGTTGCTGCCCCTCGTCCGAGTTGGAGTCGCTTCGGGGCAACCATGCACGAAACGGGGGCGCGATGATAGGCAACGAGAATGGAGCTAGAATCCGGAATGGTCGGGCTGAGCGAGGGGGGGGTTCCTATTGAGCTTGGCGGCGAGTCAAGGAGATCACATGCATCGACAGACGATACGACGGGCGTGGGCATGGGCCATCGTGCTGGTGACGGCAGTTTCGGGGCCGATTCAGGCGGTCCGGGGCCAGGCGGAGGCGGATGGTGCGGGGTCGATCGCGGATCGGTATCGGCCGGCGGCCAAGCGGATCATCGATGCTGCGCTGGCGGGCAACGATGCCTACAACAAGCTGGAACAGCTCTGCGACGGGATCGGGAATCGGCTGTCGGGTTCGCCGCAGCTCAAACGGGCGGTTCGATGGGCGGCGGCGGCGATGACGGCTGATGGGCAGGAGAATGTCCGACTCGAATCGGTCATGGTCCAGCATTGGGTGCGCGGCACTGAATTGTTGATGATGAACGAGCCGCGGGAGGCCTTCATGCCCATGCTGGGGCTGGGCGGATCGGTGGCCACGCCGCCGGAGGGGATCACCGCAGACGTGGTGTCGGTCGCCGACGAGAAGGCGCTCGACGCGCTGGGCGAAGCGGTGCGCGGCAAGATCGTCCTGTTCAACTATCCCATGCCACCGTTTGATCCGGAGACCGGCAGCGGCTACGGGGCGGCGGTGCGCTATCGCGGCGGCGGAGCGCAAATGGCTGCCAAGTATGGGGCTGTTGCCTGTTTGGTGCGGTCTTGCACGGCCAAGAGCTTTCAATCGCCGCATACCGGCGGAATGAAATACGGCGATGCGGAGACCAAGATTCCCACAGCGGCCATCACCATCGAAGACGCTGCCCGGATCACCCGCCTGCAAGCCCGAGGCGTGTCGGTGAATGTCACGCTGAAGATGGAAGCCAAGATGCTGGCGCCCGCCCCCTCAGCCAACGTCATCGGCGAGCTTCGCGGCACGACCTACCCGGACGAGATCGTGGTCATCGGTGGGCACATCGATTCATGGGACGTCGGTCAAGGAGCCCATGACGACGGAGGCGGGTGCGTCACGGCGATGGAGGCGATCAACGTCCTGCGCCGACTGAACATGATCCCCCAGCGCACCATACGCGTCGTATTGTGGACCAACGAGGAGAACGGCCTGGCCGGTGGGAAACAGTACGCCATCGATCACGCCGACGAATTGTCCAACCACGTGGCTGCGATCGAATCCGACGGAGGTTCGTTTGCCCCGATCGGCTACTCGATCGCGTGCAATGACGAAGCTCGCCAGGCAACAGCGGTCAAGCAGATGGGCGAGATTCTGAGCTTGCTCGCCCCGCTGGGGGCCACGAAGGTCGAGACCGGTCATTCCGGTGCGGATGTCGGGCCTTTGAAGGGCCAGGGCGTGATCACCATGAGCCATATGGTCGATATGTCGACCTACTTCGACTATCACCACACGCATGCCGACACGCTGGACAAGGTCGATCCGGAGGAGCTATCGCAAAACGTCGCCGTGATGGCCACCGTCGCCTACATCCTCGCCGACATGCCCGGCCGATTGGGCGAGGATCCCGCGGGTCAGTGAGACGGATTGCGTAGCACGTCGAGCAGAGTATTCACAACGGTGTCGATGTCTTTGTCCGAGATGGTCAGCGGGGGGAGCAGGCGTATCACCGTCGTACCGCTCGGCAGGGTGATCACCCCGCGATCGAGCAACTCCAACACGTATGGTTTGACCCGCGTGCGCAGTTCGATGCCGATCATCAGTCCGAGGCCACGGACCTCGCGGACGATGGGCAGGGCGGCGTCGCGGATTCGTTGGATCAGGTCAGTCCCCTTGGCGGCCGCTTGTTCGTCCAGGCGATGCTCGACCATGTAGTCGATCGCGGCGCACGCGGCGGCGCAGCAGAGCGGGTTACCGCCGAACGTCGAGCCGTGCTTGCCCCTGGCGACTTCAATCCGCTCACCGCAGATGACCGCCCCCATCGGCAGCCCGCCGGCGATGGCTTTGGCGACGCATAGCATGTCGGGAACCACGCCCGCGTGCATGCAGGCGAACATCCGTCCCGTCCGGCAGAATCCGGTCTGAATCTCGTCCAGGATGAGCAACGCCCCACGCTCGTCGCAACATCGCCGAGCCGATCGCAGGTAGTCGGGGTCGGCGGGATGCACGCCGCCTTCGCCCTGCACGACTTCCAGGATCACCGCCGCCGTCTCGTCAGTCACCGCACCGGTCAGGGCATCGGAGTTGTTGTATGGAACGAACCGAAATCCGGGCACCAACGGCTCGAAGCCCTGCCGGTAGGCCGGGTTGAAGGTGGCGCTCAGGGCCCCGAAGGTCCGTCCGTGGAAGGCGCGATTGGCGCAGACGAACTCCGTTCGACCGGTGGTGATGCGGGCGAACTTGAGGGCAGCCTCCATGGCTTCGGCGCCGGAGTTGCACAGGAACGATCGGTTCAGTGGGCCGGGGGCGATAGCGGCCAGTTTTTCGAGCAGGCGGGCCCGGGTGTCGTTGTAGTAGGTGCCCGGGCAGGTGATCAGCCGATCGACCTGGGCCCGAACGGCTGCAACGACCGCTTCGTTGCAGTGGCCCAGACTGGCGACGCCGTGGCCGGTGGCGCAATCGAGGTACTCCTTGCCCTTACTATCCCACACCCGACTGCCCGAGCCGCGAACCAGCACCAGATCGCGCTTGGGATAGACATCAAACTCGTATTGCTGCTGCAGCTCTCGATAGTCGATCAATTGGTTGATCCCGTTTCCCGCCGCCTCGCTGCGACAAACCGTGAAACTACGTCACAACGATCCTGATGGCTAGCTGCCCGTGGCCCCAGAGTCGCCGACTCGGTAGGATAGGCACGCCAAGAGTCGATTGACCGACATCATTACCGCAATTCACCTCCGGAGGAGACCGCGATGAGCGAAACACGCATGGAGAAGGACAGCATGGGCGAGATGACCGTGCCGGCGTCGGCCTATTGGGGGGCCCAGACACAGCGGGCGGTGGAGAACTTCCCGATCAGCGGCTATCGGTTCGGCCGGCCGTTCATCCGGGCGCTGGGGTTGATCAAACGATCCGCGGCGGTGGTCAACTGCGACCTCGGGAAGCTGGACGGCAAGCTGTCGGACCTGATCGTTCGAGCAGCTGACGAGGTGGTGGAGGGCAAGCTGGACGAGCATTTCGTGCTGGATATTTTCCAGACCGGTTCGGGCACCAGCTCGAATATGAACGCCAACGAGGTGATCAGCAACCGGGCCGTCGAACTGGCCGGTGGGAAGGTGGGGACGGGCGATCCGGTCCATCCCAACGATCACGTCAACATGGGGCAATCGTCCAACGACGTGATTCCCACTGCGATCCACGTGTCGGCGGCGTGCGCGATGAAGGAGGATCTGATCCCCGCGTTGGAGCACCTGGCCGGCGCGCTGGAGGAAAAGGCCCGGGCGTTTGATTCGGTCATGAAGATCGGCCGCACACATTTGCAGGATGCCACGCCGATCCGTCTGGGCCAGCAGTTCAGCGGCTACGCAGCCCAGATCCGCCTGGGCGTCATGCGAACGGAGAAGGCCATCCGGTCGCTGCGTGAGCTGGCCATCGGCGGGACGGCCGTCGGCACGGGAATCAACACGCACCCGGAGTTCGGATCGCGGGTAACGAAGTTGATCGCGGACGCGACCGGGATCGAGTTCGTCGAGGCGGCCAACCACTTCGAGGCCCAGGCCAGCAAGGACGGCGTCTGCGAAGCCAGCGGGTTCCTCAAGACCATCGCGGTCAGCATGACCAAGGTGGCCAACGACATCCGCATGCTGGGCAGCGGCCCGCGTTGCGGGATCGGCGAGCTGAAGATCGCCCCGACCCAGCCGGGCAGCAGCATCATGCCGGGCAAGGTCAACCCAGTGATGAGCGAGATGGTCGTGCAGGTCGCCGCCCAGGTGATCGGCAACGACACCGCCATCACGATCGGCTGTCGCGACGGTCACTACGAGCTCAACGTGATGATGCCCATGATGGCCCACAACCTGCTGGAGTCGATTCGCCTGCTGTCGTCCGCTGCCCGCGTATTCGCCGACCGTTGTGTGACGGGTTTGGAGGCCAACGAGCAGCGCTGCGCCGACCTGATCGAGGGTTCGCTAGCCATGTGTACCAGTTTGGCCCCCAAGATCGGCTACAACCAGGCCGCCGCCATCGCCAAGGAGGCGTTCGCCACCGGCCGCACCGTCCGCGAGGTCGCCCGCGAGCAGAAGGTACTCCCCGACGACGAACTAGACGCCCTGCTCGACGCCCGCTCCATGACCGAGCCGCATTGAGAACGATTGCTCGCCGAGGGACCGGGTATGGCAGGTCATCTGCCTTTACCATCAGGCGCGTAGGACAGCATGTAGGGCGGGTCGTTGACCTGCCCTACCCTACCTTCGCAACGCTATAATCGATACGACTATCGATACGAGCTAGATTCCGAATGCGAGAAAGGCAAACCAGACGTACACTTTGTTCCGGCGCGTACTCCAATAGGCATCGCACTCTCGCTCTTCCTCATCGGTCGCCAGGCCGAGTCGTCGATCAAGTCTGACTGCGAAGGATGGCTCGTCTTGGGCCTTGTCAAGCCAAAGTGCGATTGCTGTTGCTCGGAAGACCTCATCTTCCGCCAGGCGTAGACCATTCTCAGCGCGATCTGCCAGCGTGGCACCAGTGCTGCCCTTGCCAGTCTGAAAGTGAACGTGAAACAGAATGAGGAATTTATCGACAGCCTTCCAAACGTCACCTCCCCAAGACTGAAGGGCATCTTGCCGCCGTTGCCGCTTGGTCTTGAACATAATCCCGACGATACCAAAACGCACGCAATGAGAAAAGGCGTGCAGGGACGCCGAGCACGTAAGGCAGGTCAACCACCTCCCGACACCGTGCAGCATTCGCCATGGTGAAGGCAGTTGAACCACCTCCCCTACCGAGTCCGTGACAGATTCGGCGGGACCGCCGTCCCGTAGGGACGCTGTGATAGTAGCCCAGCGATTCATCGCTGGGATGCGAAGCCCGTGACGAAGAATAGTCCCGTAGGGACGGCTGAGGGATAGGGCGGCCCTCAGTCGTCCCTACGGGACTTAGGACGGACTCATGTGGGGTGTTCCCAGCGATGAATCGCTGGGCTATTGTCGTTTCGTCCCTACGGGACTTGCTTTCACCGCCGCGCCAACTCCGAGCGATGAACCGCGGGGCTATTCTTCCGCCTGAGGCGGACCCCTACCGGGGCTGCACCCCCGCGGGCATTCAGCGACA
>JADFPW010000289.1 GCA_022562105.1 Planctomycetota bacterium | reverse complement strand
CACTGCTTTGTGAGCAGTGCGTTCGCGAGGCGACGGTTCCGCCCAGAGCACTGCTGACCCTTCGGCTGCGCTGGCCCGGCTATACCGGCAGATCGAATCCGGTCGGCACTCGGACGCAGGGTTCGGCCTGCGCGACCTGGATCGAATGGGCGTGCTGAACAAGGAGAATACCGCGGTCCGGGACAGCTACGCGAGCAATGTCGAGCAGTTTCTCAACCGTATCATGGTGCTACACGTCGAGAAGCAGAACCGCATCTTCGAACGTGCTCCACATATCGCCCACTTGTCAACGCAACGCGCGAGTCCTTCGCCCCTCCGGGGCGAAGAGGGGATGATGAACCGGTTTTCCACGGGTTCCGCGTCGGGCCGCTTCGCGGCCGCGCCGCTCCACCCGTGGCTACAGCCCGTCGCCCCTCCGGGGCGAGAGCGAGGAGCGGGCAGGGCAACGAGTAGCGGGCAGGGCAACGAGTAGCGGGCAGGGCAAGTCGTTGACCTGCCCCACCCGGCTCCCAGCGTCAGGAACTCCCGCCGATACTGTCACGGATCCGTCGAGCCTGATGCGTGGTGGGTCCGATTGACCCCATCCGGATAGCCCCTAGGATGCCCACGGGAAAGACCCCACCACCCACCCGGAGCCACGGAGTCGCCGCGTCGATGGATCAGCCGAGTTTCGTCCACCTGCACGTTCACACGCACTACAGCCTGCTCGATGGGGCGACGCGCATCGAAGATCTGGTGCAGCGGACCAAGCAGATGAACATGCCCGCCGTCGCCCTGACCGACCACGGCAACATGTTCGGGGCCATCGAGTTCTACACCGCCGCCATCCGAGCCGGCGTCAAGCCGATTATCGGCTGTGAGGTCTACATGGCCCCGGGCGATCGGCGGGTCAAGGAGGGTCGCGGCATGAAGGAGGCCAGCTACCACCTCCTGCTGCTGGCCCAGAATCTGCAGGGCTACCACAATCTGCTTCGCCTGGTGAGCATCGCCTATCTGGAGGGGTTCTACTATCGACCACGAATCGACAAGGAGATCCTGGCTCAGTTCTCCGACGGCCTGCTCTGCACCAGCACCTGTCTTAGTGGCGAGATTCCACAGGCCCTGGTCGGTCAGAATCGTAAGAAAGCCGAGCAAATCGCGGAGACCTATCTGAAGATCTTCGGGCCCGATCGATTCTTCATCGAGTTGCAGGATCACGACCTGCCCGAGCAGCGGATGATTAACCCGGAGCTGGCCGACCTGGCCGATCGCCTGGGCGTGGCCAGCATCGCCAGCAACGACGTCCACTACCTTGACGCCGACGACGTCGAATCGCACGACGTGCTCTGCTGCATCAGCACGGGCAAGCTGGTCTCCGATACGGATCGCTTCCGTTTTCCGACGGGCGAGTTCTTCCTCAAGAGCCCCGAGCAGATGGCTGAGCGGTTCGCCGATTTTCCGGACGCCCTGGCGAACACGTTGCGCGTGGCCGATATGTGCAATCTGGAGCTGGACTTCTCCACCCGCCATGCCCCCGTTTATCGGGTGCCCGGTGCGCCGGAGGATGCCGATCCCCGCGAAACCGCCTCCACCGAACTGCGGCGGCTGGTCCTCGAGGGTGCCCACCAGCGCTACGGGTCGATCTCCGACGAACTCCAGGAACGCATCGACTACGAACTCGAGGTCATCATCAGCAAGGGGTTTGCCAGCTACTTCCTGATCGTTTGGGATCTGATGCGTTTCGCCCGATCCGAGAACATCCCCTGCGGGGCGCGAGGCAGCGGGTGCAGCTCGGTGGTGGCCTACTGTCTGAACATCTCCATGCCGGATCCGATACGTTATGGCCTGTATTTCGAGCGTTTCATGGATCCGGACCGCGACGAGATGCCCGACATCGACGTGGACATCTGTCAGAACGGCCGCTCGCGGGTCATCGACTACGTGCGCCAGAAATACGGCCACGTCGCCCAGATCATCACCTTCAACAAGCTCAAAGCCAAGGCTGCGGTCAAGGACGTCGCTCGGGTCATGGGCATGGGATTCGAGGAAGCCAATGCGCTGACCAAACTGATCCCCGCGGCGGTCAACATGACCATCGACAAGGCCCTGGAGCAGGAGAGCGAGCTCAGGGATCGGTACGAGCAGAATCCTCGAGTGGGCAAGGTGATCGACATCGCTCGCCGACTCGAAGGACTGGCCCGCAACGCGGGGATCCACGCCGCCGGCGTCGTGATCGCCGATACGCCGTTGGACAATCTGCTGCCGCTCTACAAGCCGGCCGGCGAAGATCAGATCGTTACCCAGTACGACGGGCCGGTGGTCGAGAAGGTCGGCCTGCTCAAGATGGACTTCCTCGGCCTGCGCACGTTAACCACACTGGAGCGGTCCAGACAACTGGTCAAACAGGGTGGAGGGCCCGATGTTGATCTGAACGCCCTGGACCTTTCGGATCAGAAGGTGTTTGCCCTGTTCGCGGCCGGGGACACCAAGGGGATCTTCCAATTTGAATCCGGTGGAATGCGCGACGTGATCATGCGCATGAAACCCAACCGCATCGAGGATCTGATCGCGGCCAACGCCCTGTTTCGGCCCGGTCCCATGCGTTACATCGACGACTACGTGGCCCGCAAGCACGGCGCATCGTGGACCACGCCCCATCCGATTATGACCGAGGTGCTGTCTGAAACCTTCGGAATCATGGTCTATCAGGAGCAGGTATCGCGTTTGGTCAACCGCTTGGGTGGGATCGAGCTGAAGCGGGCCTTTCGCCTGGCCAAGGCGATCAGCAAGAAAAACAAGGACATGATCGACGCCGAGCGCGGGCCGTTCCTGGACGGCTGTGCCAAGAACGGCGTGAATAACGGCACTGCCCATCAGGTGTTCGACGACATCCTCGAGTTCGGCGGGTACGCGTTCAACAAAGCGCACTCGACGGGCTACGCCCTGGTCGCATTTCAGACGGCCTACATGAAGGTCTATCACCCGGTCGAGTTCATGGCCGCGTTGTTGACCGACGAGATGAGCAACACCGCCAAGGTGGTCGACTACATGGAGGCCTGCCGGAAGATGGGCATCACCGTGCTCCCACCTGACATCAACACCTCAGCGGCCGGGTTCGCCGTCGATCGAACGGCCCGGAAACCGGCGATCTGTTTCGGCCTGGCAGCGGTCAAGGGCGTGGGCGAGAAGGCGGTTCAAGCCATCGTCAGCGCCCGTGAGGCCGGTGAGCCGTTTGCCAGCCTGTTTGACCTCTGCGAGCGCGTCGATCTGAGCGCCGTCAACCGAGGGGTCATCGAAGCGCTGATCGATTGTGGCGCGTTCGACCGAACCGGCGCCATGCGCAAGGCGCTGTTCGAGGCGTTGGACGCGGCGCTGGAAAGTGGATCATCAGCCCAGCGCGACCGGCTCAGCGGGCAGATGAGTATCTTCGGCAACAGTTCGGGCGAGCATGATTTCCTGGAACCGTCTCTCTCCAAGGAGGAATGGACCGAGCCGGAGATGCTCAAGCGCGAGAAAGCTGTTCTCGGGTTCTACGTGACTCGTCATCCGTTGGCGTCCCATACCAAATTGCTGGAAGCGTGTTCCACCGTCAAAACGGTGGACCTGAGCCGGTACGAAGATGGGGCACCGGTGACCCTCGGTGCACTGGTGACCGCCCTGCGCGTGGTGGTCACCAAAGGGGGAAGGCGTCCCGGATCCAAGATGGGAATCCTCACCCTGGCGGATCTTCACGGGCAGGTTGAAGGCGTCCTTTTCCCCGAGGCGCTGGAGAAGTACCGTGCAATCGTGAGTCCGGACGAAATCGTCTTCGTCGTCGGCCATGTCGATCGACGACGCGAGGAACCTTCCATCCGCATCAACGAGGTCATCCCCGCCGCCCAGGCCGTCCCCGATCTGGTTGCGGAAGTTCTGATCTCCCTGGTGGACGTCCCCACCGACGACCAGCGTCTCCAAGCGCTGGCTCAAACCTGCCGAGATCATCCTGGCGAGCGACCGATCTATCTGGACGTGCCTGCGGACAATGGCGTGATCGTCACCATCGGGGCGGCGAACTCTGTACGCGTCGACTGCGCCAGGGTGTTCGTCGCCAAGGTGGTCGAGTTGCTCGGACGCGACGCGATCACCCTCCGAGCCCCCAACGGCCGGACCATCCCCCTGCCGGAAAAACTTAGCGATTCAGAACACCGCCAACCGGCGCTGGAAAGCGAGCCCGTTGCCGTCTCGGCATGATGGTGATTGGATTCCTCGGGCAGCGCAGTCAGATACAGTCTACTCCGTGTGGTCCCGGCCTGTAACCCGTGTGTTCGCAGCCGGTGTGTTTGTAGAGAGACGGCGCCAGGAGCGCTGGGCCGACTAGGAGATCACCATTGACATCGCGGGGAGGCGAACGTAGCTTTCAATCCCGTAATGTGTATGATGGAGGCGCATTTGGCAACCGAGGTGCAAGGTGACGGCAAGAGCGATTCCATGTTCTTCTTGCGGCGAGGGGTTTCGAGTGCTTCCGCAACAGGCAGGTCGGGCCGTCCGGTGTCCGCACTGCCGCAAGCAGCAGTCAATTCCCGCGGACCTCTTCAAGTCAGAAAAACCACCATCGACCGGCGCGTTACGACCGGAGACATCCGTGGAACAGCCCGCACTGGCTGCGCTGGCCACGGATATGGCAAGCACCAAGGGTCCGACCACGCGAATCGGCCAGTGGTATCGGTCCTCTCGGCAATTCCGATACTCGCACTCGACCCTAGCGAGCCGACTGGATGCTGTTGCGGTGTTGCTCTTCATCCTGGCCTCCTGCACTCAAGTATACGTGTTGTTGACGGCTGACTGGAGTATGATACTGTCATTGCCATTGACGGTGGCGATACCAGTGATTGTCCTCCTGTTCGTCGCGGGTGGGACAATTGCCGTCCTTGGGCTATTCTTGATGGCTGCCGCTCATGGCGTTGAGTATCTGGCTCGAATTGCATCACGGTCGTAGCTCGGCGTCCTCGGCGATGATTGTCTCAGGACCTGGGCAACGGGATCAGCGACGTAGGGATTTCCCAATGGCTGATGTCTCGAAACTACCGCTTGCCGAGACCGTCTTCGACGACGACCAGGGCTCGACACCGCCGCGGCGCGATCGGATCGTCATTCTGGGACGGCGGGCATCGGGAAAGACCGTCTATCTTTCGGTTCTCTATGAGAAGTTTTGGAAATCGCTCGACTCCCTTACCCTCAAAGCGGTCAGCGGAAACACTCATTCAGATCTCGTTCGTGTAGTTGAGGGACTCCGCGAGGGCCGGTGGCCAGCGGCCACGCTCGAGACGCAGTATTGCGATCTCGAAGTCAAGTACAAAGGGCGAAAGCACTTGATGGTCACCTTGGACTATGCAGGTGAGCTATTCCGCAGAGCCTTCGTCGAAGACATTACCGACACGCCGGAAACCGCGGCGTTGGTAGAGCACATCGACGCCGCCGCAGCCGTCATTCTCCTTATCGATCCCGCCAGTCTGGTGGGCGATAACAGTGATGCACGGATCGACGATGACTTCGGGATGACCCAAGCGGTCACGCGGATTCGGAATTGGCCCGGCGGTAGAGGGGGGTGGCGGGATGGGAGTGCTGAACAGGCCTTCCTTTTCACGCTGCTCTCGCGTTGCCGCCTGGCTTGTAATTGGAAGAACAGGAGCAACAATGCCGATGTCCGTCGCACGAACCTTTGGAGTCTTCACAAGGTCGCCAAAGCTGCGAGCATCTTTGATTGACT
>JADFPW010000288.1 GCA_022562105.1 Planctomycetota bacterium | reverse complement strand
GTTACACTCTGTCACGGAACGGCCTCCTTGCCTTGGGTGATTGAGTTCTCCAAAACCCTATCATACAAGGTCGAGAAGGCCGTCTCTATGCGCAAACCACCTCACACTCGTGAATTATCCAGGCTAGCGTAATGTTTCAGAAGTGCCGCTATTCTTGTTAACCGAGCCGCGACCGTCAGGGAGCGCTTCCGCTGTCTCCCTCCCTCACGGTCGGGGCTCGGATAAGACGCGAACCATGTGACCAACCACGCTAGAGAAGGCGGTACCAGCGACGCAGGCTCCACTCCAGGCAAAGCAGCCCAAGCAGTAGGATGAGCACCCATCCCCGATCCCACAGCGGCATCACCGTTGATCTCGTGCGAGTCGATTCGTGGCGATCCGGGATCAGATCGACGATTTCGTCTGCGGCAGCCAGCTCGAAGTAGCCGCCGCCGTCCGACAGTTCAGCCAGGGTGCGAAGGGCGGTGCGGTCCATCCGCGGATCGACCATCTCCAGGTCGGAGCGCACTACGCTGACGTAGCGGGTAGCGATTTCTGCGGGCTCCGGAATTGTTCCGCCGTCGGCGGATCGATTCCCAATTCTCGATTCGCGCCTCCCAGTCGCCAATCGGAAAGCATATCGCCCGGGCTCAGTCGGTGTGAAGCGTCCCTCGAACCACCCGGGCTCGCCCCCGGCCGGGGTGAGGGTTACGATCTCGGTCTCTTGCCGCCATCGCACTTCGGCTGATACCTCGGTGTAGTCAACCGGCTTGTAAGTGACGTCCAGGAGGCGGGCTGCGATGTGTATCTCGTCACCGAGTGCGTACGTGTCGGCATCGGTGGTCAAGGTGATCCGGCCGCCGCCCGCCGCGAGTCGACCTTCAGCCAGGTGGCGAAGCATCTGCACCCAGAATTGATTGTACAGATCCTCCCCGTGTTCACGCCATCGCCAGGTTCCGTCAAAGGCGAGCATTGCGCTTCGACCGGCCCCGGCGTACTGAACAGCCAGGAGAATGTGGGGGCCGAAGCGGTTGCCCATCTGTGGGTGCGTATGTCGCATCAAGACGCTGGCTGCCGGTTTTTCGTGCAAGACCGGGAAGTGCCAATAGACGCCGCCGATTCCTCCCCAGTCGAGCGCCCGGGGTGGCCCGGTCTGGTACTCCAGGCCGTGGTATCCGTCACCGCGACGAAGTATGGGATGGTTACGAGCTTCGTCCGGGATGGCGATGGCGAAGGCGGTGGTCTGGTAGTGCCCCAGATCGTTGAGCACCAGCTCAGCCTCGGGATCGGGAACCACCGGCAGGACAGACACCAACGGCCGGGTGAGCCCGCTGCGGAAGAACATCGCCGCAAACGGTCGGCCGGCTGCGTAAATCATCCCGCCCCCCTGCTCGATCACGAAGCGTTCGACCAGGGAGGCGAACGAGGGCGTCAATCGTCGCGGATCCGGATCCAGGAGGACGATCGCATGGTACTGAAATAGCTCCTCGGTCGTCGTGGGAAGATGATCGATGATGGTGTCACCGTCGCGCACTGCGTCGACGTCGGCGGACTGTAGCCAGCAGCTCACGTCGATGGTCTGGTCTCGCATGAGGAGTCGTGAGAGGTATCGATAGTCACGACTCGGCCCACCGGCCACGAGGAGCACCCGTAGGGCTCCGTCCAATACTCGCACGCTGACTCCCGCATCGTTATCGCTGGTGATGACCTCTTTGGAGCTTGGTGGCACGTGGATGCGGAAGTGATAGGTGCCCGGCCGATCGCGGCTAAGGGTGAACGTCAATTCTGTGGAGACCGCGCCGGGTGCCACTGGTGGCTTGTCCACCAGTGCAGAAGCGTTAGCGGCCCCATCCGCAGCGATTGCCATGGAGGGCGCGACGTCAATTTGCCTCCGTTCGACGATCCGTTCCACCGCTGCGCCGACCGCTCCATGTTCGGCGAACTCTTCATAAAGGATGACTTCGAGTTTCGAGGAGCCCATCCCTTGCGCTTCGATGGTGACCGTCACGGAGAGCGGATCCCCCGCCAGGCTGGTGGTCGGCCCGGTGGCCCCGCTCACCCGCACGTTGACCATCGGACGATCGTCCCCGAGGCCGACGGCATACAGCGGGATCCGATGTCGTCGGGCGAAATCGGCGGCCAGGACGGCCGGCTCGCCCTCGGTGATCCGCCCGTCGCTGAACAGAATGATCCCGGCTATCGGGGAGGAGCCGGCAGCTCCCACAGCTTGTTGCAACGATCGCAATATGTTCGTCGATTCGCCCAGTGCCGTCAGAGAACCTTGAATTGCTCGCCCCAAACGACTCGAAGATGATTCGACCTCGGCGTCCCGTCCCTGTGGTCGAAAGCGAGGCGACGGGACGGTGGCCACCAGCTGCGAACCGGAGGCGAACGAGTACAGTTGCACCGTATTCTGCTCGGCCAGCCGGGTTAGAAAGGATGACTCCCCGGCCAACAGAAAGTCGCGTACCCGATCGATCCGACGGACCAGCCCAGCGGGGTTCTCCGCGGTTTCACCCGCGTGGTCCGCAAGATCCATACTGGCCGAATCGTCAACCAGAACCACAGTATAAGCCTCTGTTGTCCGGTGAAGGTATCTGACCGCGACTGGCTCTAACCATATCACACCCAACAGCACCAGTACCGCGCATCGTAAGCAAATCATCGTGAGGCGGACTCGCTCTGGCGCTCCGCTGCGGCCCTCCCATCCGTAGAGGCGCCGTACGTACCAGCAGATCATCAGCATGACAGTGACCGCGGCGACCGCCCACCATCCGGTCGGGCGGGACGCCAGCTCGATTATTGTTTCTTCGCGCGTCACGATAACACCGCCTGGCGATTTGGTGATTTAGTGAGTTGGTGATTTGGCGGCGGGTGGCACGGTCTGGTATTCCAGGCCGTGGGGTTTCCGGACCCTGCAGCCAGGCCGATGCCTACGATGCAGTAACGCCGTTCAACGGTCACGGTGTTCTTCAACGCTTCTCAGCCCCGTCGTCCAAACCAGCAGGCCAATGTTTGTTCGATCAGCAAGACGCCCACTAGGGCAGCAAGAACGAACCGCCACAACTCGCGAGCAGCCAGATCGCTTCCGCTGTCTAACCCGTCCGTTCCGGTTAGGTAGTCCACTCGTGTCGCTTGGGTTCCGCGTGCTGCCGCGCCCTCAGCTCGCGACTCCGCCCAGCCCGCCCACTGCAAACCCGATAGCGACCGATGCAACTCAGGCTCCGTCGCATGGCGAAGATTACTCTCGTCCGGATCGAGCGTGACGGCGACGGCTCGCTCGAGCGGCGTTCCTTCGTGTCGCGGGCGAAGCTGGAATCGATAGACACCGGCTCGCTCCGTTGCTCCCCAGGAGAACTGCACGCTGTCTCCCGATTCGCTCAACACGCCGGTGATGGGCTCTCCGGCATCGCTAGCGCTTCCTTCGCTAACGAGATACGCGTCGGTGTGAAAACGTATTCCATCGACCTGGAGTTCGATGGGGGATCCGACGGTCACCTGGCGGTCACGCGCCGCCCCGCCGGATACATGGCGGACGAACTCGAGCATGGCGACCACATAGCTCGGCTGACTGGCCCAATCGTTCCAATCGCGATCACATGTCGAGGTGAACAGGATCACCGACCCGTCGCCGTATCGACCCTCAATGATTGCGGGCTCCCGGTCCGGCGTTGCATATCTAGCGAGTACGTTCACCTGCGGTGGGTGGCACGATCTGGTACTCCAGGCTGTGGGGTCCATCTCCGGGGGGTGTCCTGCGGTGTGGCCATCGCCCGGCGACGCACTGGCGGACAAGCCACCCGTGACAGCCGCGGGGTCTGCAGTCACACACCACATGAAACGCCGAAAGTGTACGTGGCGCATCAGGGAGCCGTCGGCACCGAACAACAGTTCCATCACCGGATGCGTCGCCGGGGTCGCGACCAGGAGGACGGGTTTCGATGTAATCACCACCGATTCCAAGACCCCGGGCAACAACGCGGCCCCCTCCGGGCCAAGCGTCCGGTTGTAGTCATCTGTGTTCACCCGGTCGCCGAGAAACACCATCACGCCCCCGCCCCCTTCTACATAGCCGCCCAGCCGTTGGGCCGCCACCAAGCTCGGAGAGGCTACGTTGGCCAGAATCACTACGTGAAAGTCGGCGAACGGCGCGGCCTCGAGTTCGTAATCGCCGATTACCACAATCTCATTACCGCTGGAGAGCGCCCCGCGAGGATCCAGGGCGGTCTTAAGCAAGCTCACCTCGTCGAGCAGGGTGTCGGACGATGGGGCACCGTTGACGATCAGGACACGCACCGCCTCCTCGACAGTCACGATGTGGAATTGCTCATTATCCAGGCCGAGCTCGTCAGAGGCTCCAGGGTCGATTTCCACCCGCAACGTTTTTCGTCCCGGGTCGGCGTGGACGACTTTCACACGATGGTCTACCGTTTCATCCGGTCCGATCTCGCTGACCACGGATTCGACATCCGTACCGTCATCGGCGCTGACTCGCACCAACACGTTATGGACGGCCTGTTGAGAGTGATTGGCCAGTTGCACCGATAGCTCATACGGAATATCGGCCACGACCGGGCCGGCGGCGATGTGCACTGCGACCACAGCCACATTGCGGGCTTGGTCGGCCCCCACATCAATGAGGCGGATGGTCAGTCGGCGGCTACCACCGGCCCAATCGTCGAGAACAGCCAGCGGTGACGTTTGGTGGAGTGACGGATCTGTCTCGCCTCGCCACTCGCGATCGACCCAGCCCACGCGCTGAAAATCGCTGACCACATAGATCGTCGCGTTCAAGATGTCCGAACGCCCGTCGAGTTGGGCTCGAACCGAGCGGAGAACCGCATGAAAATCGACGGCCCGCTGTGACGCCGTCAGGCCGGCCACGCGAGCGGCGAGCGCTTCCCGGGCCTCAACTCCGAGTCGTTGCGAGCTAACAAGCGGATCCTCCGGAGCTGAACCGAGCAGCACGGTGATCGAGTCGTAATCGGAGTCGAAGTTCTTGACCAGTTGGGTCACCGCCCGAGTCGCGGCCTCGAACAGGGAATCATCATGGTGGCGGCGCATCATGCTGAACGAGTCGTCCAGGACGATGATGCGTTCTGTGTGCTGGATACCTCCGAACCACGACCCCCATCCACCCGGGAGGGCGAAGGGTCGAGCCAGAAGAGCTGCTAGCAGCAGGGCAGCCAGGCATCGCAGCAGAAGCAGGATCAACTGTTCGAGTCGCACGCGGCGCCGGCTGTGTCGTTGAGCATCCATGAGAAAATCCATCGCCGCCCAGCGCACCCGCCGAAGCCGGCGCCGGACCAGAAGATGGATGATCACCGGGGCAGCGACGCCGGCCAATCCGCCGAAGAAGAGACCGGGCCAGACGAATGCTCCGAGGATGGCGGATTCAGGGTGCATGACGCGGGATCCTCAGACTTTGGACCTCAGCCAGTGCATTCGCCGGGCCAGGAATGTTGAGAGGGCTACGTCCAACGGCTCATCCGTACTCAGAAGCGCGTAATCGATCTGTGTATTCAGGCAGGCCGTCCGGATCCGGGCTACGAACTGTTCGACAGCATCCAGATACGCCCGACGCAGGGACTGTGGGTCGATCGACACGCCGAGGTCCGAGCGCTCCAGGCCGACGAACCGCGTCCGTTCATCGAACGGAAACGTCAATTCGTCCGAATCGAGAATGTGGAGAACGAGTATGTCTTTCTGGCGGTGGCGCAATGTCCTCAGACCGCCAATGATCGCCTCCGGATCGGACAACAGATCCGA
>JADFPW010000287.1 GCA_022562105.1 Planctomycetota bacterium | reverse complement strand
AACCCGGGTTGGCCGGGCTGGGGCGTCGCGGTCAACGTGATGCGAGCACCAACGGCGTCTCGGTTGCTCATCGTACCCTTCAGGCGGAATTGAATCCAGTTGTTGCCCCGCCCGTCGTTGCGAAACAGGACGCTAGGCTCTGTTGCCCAGGTGACCAATACCACGTCCAAATCACCGTCGTTATCGATATCCCCGGGGACAAAACCAAGTTGGGGGCGATCAGGAAAGTCCATGCCGTGAAACTCGGCCACCTCGCGCCAGGTGCCGTCACGGTTGTTCATGAAGAGGAGATTGGGTGCCGAGAAGCCGGAGCGGTTCGTCAGCATCACGTCCAGCCAGCCGTCGTTGTCCAGATCGGCAAAGTTGCCGCCCCACAAGTTGTAGCCGGCCACATTGAAGCCGCCCTGGGCGGTCACGTCCGTGAATCGCCAGATGCCGGATCCGTCGGGACCGTCGTTACGCCACAAACGCGAATCCCCGGTCCGAGAAAAGAGCAGATCCAGGTAGCCGTCGTTGTTGTAGTCACCCCACCCCACCCCGACACCCAGTGGGCCGGGATTCCCAACGGCTACCCCGGCTTGGACGGCTACGTCGGTAAACTGTGGAATGCCGGTTGTCGGGTCGACACCATCGTGTCGATAGAGGCGTGTTGGAATGGGGTAGCTGTTGGTCACGAACACATCCTGGTCACCGTCGTTATCGTAGTCAGCGAATGTGACCCCCATGGCGTTCTGGGGCAAATCCATGCCCGCTTCCGCGGTGACCTCTGTGAATGTTCCGTCACCGTCGCTCAGGTAGAGGTAACTGAGTTGGTCCGGAATGAACGTGTTATATTGCACAGTGTATAGATCCAACCACCCATCGAAGTTGAGATCGACCCAGGATGCGCCGGTGCCTGAAATCAGGCAAATATTAACGCCGGTTTCGTCATTCCAGTCCTCGTAAAGCATCGGATCCGGACCGGAAACGGCGTGATACATCGTGCTCTTGATGAAGTTGTGCGAAAACATGTCCCTCAGCCCGTTGTTGTCGTAGTCACCGAAAACATTGCGCATGGCGTTCCAACCATCATCGAGGCCGGTCTCGGGGGCGACGTCTTCGGTGAACGTACCGTCTCCGTTGTTCATAAAGAGCGTGTTTATGTTGAGAGGCGGATACTCGTCGGGTAAGTAGTCGGGGCCGGGGCAGACGCCGTCCATGCCCCATGATATTGGATTCTCGCTCCCGTTGACGTAGTAGAGATCCACCCAACCGTCCTGGTTGATATCCACCAAGCAGGCGCCGAATCCGACCTTGGCGGTGTTGTCGACGCCTAGATCGACGGCCACGTTAACGAAGGGGGAGGCGCAAAGGTTGTTGGCGACGTCCCAGACCTGCCCGGCACTCGCGCATGCGTCGGCATCCGAGGCGGGTGTATCGTCAATCACGATCGCATCCAGCGCACCTGCGAACGGCTCCCAGAGGGGAGCGCCCGCCGCCATGAACAAATTGGCATCATTGTCAGCGATGACCGCGGCGGCGCCGACTTCTCGGACGAGCGAACCGTCCAGGTAGAGCCGCAGCACCACGCCGTCGTAGGTTACGGTTACCGTGGTCCACGCGTCGTCGAAGACGCGGAACGGGGCATCGACAACATGCACCCCACCCGAGCCTTCGCCCAGCTCGAACCGAATCACCCCAGTGCCCGCCCCGATGATGAGCCGGTATCCGCGGTTGCCCTCCCACTTGGCGAGGACTGTCGAATCGATATCCGGCACGCCGCCGATCCGCAGCCAGACGGTGATCGAAAAGACGCTTGGTTCCAGGTCGGCGTGGTGGGCCACGACCACGTAGTCATCGATCCCGTCGAAGCTCATAGCCAGTCCCTCGAATCCCGGGACCGAGGTGGGATCGCCTACGACCGTCCCGTCGTGGCCGTTGCCGCTGATGTCGTCAGCAGAGCCGTCGTTGAAGTCATACTCGGCTACGATCTCCCCGAGCCCCGGCTCGGACATGGCGAGAATGAGCGCGCAGACCCGCACCGCAGTACCGGTGAATGGTGCACCCCGCCTCGGTTTCATTCTTCCTACCCCAAGTCGTAGATTTGCCCTACGCGACTCCCAGCAGGCGCCATTCTATCCGGTACGCTCGAATCCCGCAAGGGAGCGCGGGTTTTTTTTCATCCAACACCCTGGGTCTCCTTGCCCCAGCAGGCCACCTGGAGCGTCGCGGGGAGACCGGTTCTGGGACGCTGGATTGGCCAATCCTCAGCCGGCGAGGCTGCCTGACCGAGCCCGCTGTCACGATCCACCCGCTCGGGCGTGACCCTCCTGCATTCGGCCGTTACCTCAGTAGATGGCGCGGACGTGGTCCGCTCTGTTATCGGATTAGGTGCCGCTGTCAATCGTCGCGGACGGTTCAGCGCCCAAACGCCGCTTCACTAGGCCGCGATGAGCGGCCATCCCGAGACGGTGCGGATTTTACTCGATCACGGCGCCGATCCGACGATGACCGACGACCGTGGGCGAACCCCGCTCGATTTAGCCCGGATAGAAAGTCCGTTCCCGTACCGCCAAGAAGCGAAGGACCGCGTCGTCGCAGTGCTCTCGAAGCCAGCGCTTGGAGAGCCAACCGACGCATCACCACGGGGCCATGAGTACCCGAGAGAATCTTCAACGGGGCCTATGGGGCGCCGGTGAAGGCGAGCTGGAAGGCGCCGAAGTCGGTCCAATCGACGTCCAGGTCGTCGTCGAAGTTGAATATCCCGCAGTCCGTATCGGCCAGGCCGCCGGGGCCGGTGACACATGTGGTGAAGGCGGCGAAGTCAAACAGGTCAACGTCCCCGTCGCTGTCGCCGTCACCGGGCAAGCCGCCCAGCAACTCATTGATCTGCCCAATTACCACGCGCAGCGTTTCCTCAGCCGCCAGAGTGCCCACCCGCGGGGAAACGAACTCGCCGACATGGATGTGGCCGGCGGTGACGCATTGGAACTCATCCTCGGGTTCCAGGTGGATGTCCCGATACCATACGCCGTGATACGCGATGAACTCCGACAAGAATCCCCCACCATCGTGGTCGTAGCAAACGAACGCGGTGAGCCCCAGATGCAGGAGGTTGACTCGAAAGGCGATATCTTCGACCGGCAGACTGCTGGGTCGCAGAGTCTCGGCCGGCACGCTGCCGTCCGGGGGCGAGGGCGTGGGGAAGAACGGACGCTCGAAGTCGGCGATCCAGTTCAAGCGGTTGAACTGATTCATCTCGATCTCCCAGGACATGTCCGAGGAGCCGCGACTGAACGTGATGATCGCCACCGGTCGAACCTCGGCGGTGATCGGCCACCAGTCTTCCGACGTGTCCTGATAATCGACCTCGAAGTCGCCCTCGCCGATCGGCCAGGTGCCGTCGGGAAACTCGGGGAAGAACGCGTAGATGTCGTATCCACGCCCCTCCCAATCTTCGCCTTCCCATCCGTCGGGGTTCTGTTTTGGGTTGGTGCTGAACTTGCGGAGCATGTCGTTGGTCGGAGGCCAGTAGCCGGTCAACATGATGTTGTGCGGGTTTTCGGCACCGGCGTGCGACAGGCCAATTCCCAAGGTGATGACGCTGGCGAAGACGATGGCCCTGTGGCGTAAGGTGTTCATTCTCGACCCTCAAGTTACGCGGACCGTGCGACAGGCCTTACGGGTTCGTCCCAGCGACCTGTCCTGGTTGCTCCACGATAGCAGACTCGCCGACGGGATGGTATCCCCGACGGAGTCGACCCGTCTGCGGTTGGGGTGGGGACGTCCCCGCATCTTGCGCTGTTGCGCGACACTACGCGTTGGAGCTGAGGGACGCGGCCCATCGTCGCATCCCTTCGGCGGTGGAGATTCTCGGACGGTACCCCAGCTCCCGCTCGGCGGCGGAAATGTCGAAATAGTGCGATTTCGCGAGCTGGTCGGCCAGGAAGCGGGTCATGCGAGGCTCGCGGGACAGGTGGAACAACCCATGGATGGTCTCGAGGACGGCCCCGGCTTTGCGGGCCTTGGCGTAGGAGATGGATCGGACGACCGGTGGAACCCCGACCGCTTTCAGCATTTGGTTCAGCCACGGCCACAGCAAGACCGGTTCCCCTTGGCTGATGAAGAAAGGTTTTCCAGCGCATGGCTTGCCGTGTTCCAACGCATCCGCGGCCAACAGATGGGCCTCGGCGGCGTTATCGATGTAGGTGATGTCAACGCGGTTCGATCCGTCGCCGACTTGCAGCAGCTTGCCGCGTTTGGCGCGTTCCACCACTCGCGGAAGGAGGTGTGGATCTCCCGGCCCCCAGATCAGATGCGGACGCAGGGCTACGGTGGCCAGGTCGTCGCCGTTCGCGCCTAGGACCATCTGTTCGGCCGCCGCCTTGCTGGCTGGGTAGTGGGCCAGGAACCGCGATGGGTAGGGCTGCGATTCATCGACGCCGCACAGCGGTTGATCGCCGAAGACAACGCTCGGCGAGCTGGTGTAGACCAGCTTTTGCACACCGTTCGCTCGGCACGCCTCGATGACGTTGGCGGTGCCGGTAACGTTCGTTTCCCAATACGCCCGTCGCGCCCCCCAGATGCCGGTCAACGCTGCGACGTGAAAGACGATGTCCATTCCATGACAGGCGGATCGCATCGCGTCGACATCACGGAGGTCGCCTTGAACGGTGTCGACTCCCAGTGCATCCAGGTGGGGATAGCGCCGTCGCCCGAACGCGGTAACGTCATCGCCCCGATTGTGGAGCATGCCCACGACACAGGAGCCCAGGAACCCACCACCTCCGGTGACCAGAGCATTCATCCTATCTGCTCCGCCGCCCATGCGGCCAGGGACTCGCGGTTGATCTTGGCGTTGTGACGCACATCGACGGGGAAACTCCGATGGAAGAGAATACTAGCGATGCATGTCGTCAAACTGTTGGCCCGACCGAGCTCCAACAACTGCTCGGTAAACCGTGTAGCGGCCGATCCGGTGGGTAGCCGGCGGGTTCGTGGTTCGATGACGATGACCGGCCGTTGACCACCCGGTGAACCCACGCCGACCAGGGCGCTACGGGCCACCTCGGGATGCTGGTTGAAGACCGCCTCGCAGGGGATAGTGAACATGGTTTCATCGGCGGTGGTCACTCGATGGGCCTTTCGGCCGCAAAACCAGAGTCGCCCGCGGTCGTCGTAGTATCCCACATCCCCCATCCGGTGCCACAGCCTGTCACCATCAACAATCTTGGCCAGCCGATCGGCTTTCGGGAGGCCGTAGTACGACTTGGTGACCACGTCGCCGCGAACGACGATCTCACCGCGCTCTTCGCCGGGTACGATCAGATCGTCTGACCAGGTCTCGATCGGATCGTCGGTGATCCGAATGATGCGCACATCGACGCGCGACAGCGGTTTGCCGACGCAGATTCCCGCACCGCGGCGCGACGGCTCGATACAGTCGCCGACCAATTCCTTTCCGCTGATGGACGTCACCGGCAGCGATTCCGTGGCCCCGTAGGGCGTGTGTACGTCGGCGCCGGCGTTCAGCATCTTTCGGATGCGTACGATCAGAAGCCCGGAGACCGGTGCCCCGGCGATGAGGATTCTCCGTAGCGAGGGCAATTGGATGGAGTGGTCCTCACAATAGCGGCTCACGCGATCCCAAAGCGCCGGCGATCCGAACGTGTTGGTCACGCCGTGTTCTCGAATCGCATCGACGATCCGTTTCGGATCGACCTGGGCAGGATGACTGGGGTCCATCTCCGGGATCACCGACGCCATCCCC
>JADFPW010000286.1 GCA_022562105.1 Planctomycetota bacterium | reverse complement strand
CCGCCTTCACCGGCCCCACCGCCCCCAACAACAACCCCAACGGCCCCGGGTAATCGTTCGGCAAACACACCAGTTGAAACACACCGGTTGAAAACCGGTGCCACACCAACCTCAACCCCAACGGCCCGGCGTAGCCCAGCGACGGCGCCTACCCTAACGGCCCGGCGGAGCGGAGCGACGGCCCTCTGATACCCCCGCCCACCTTCGCCCCAGACTCCCCTCGATCCCGGAGCATTATTGCAGATATCTACATGTATATATCTGTATAAAGGTGTGTGATCCGAGGCTGCAGGTTTACAGTCTGGATCCCCTTCCACCCACTGGCGGCAGCTTTGTCGTCCCTGCCCGGGGACACCATGTACGACGGCACGCTCCACGTCGGCTGCAGCGTTTTCGACTTCGACGACGACGTGGATTTGGACCTGGACGACTACGCCGCCTTCCAATCCGCCTTCACCGGCCCCACCGCCCCCAACAACAACCCCAACGGCCCCGGCTGATTCCTCAACCGGCGTGAGAGGGGGTTCCGGCACCAGCAATCACAGATTGAAAACCGATGCCACATGAGTCCAAACAGGCCTCACCGTTGCCGTTCCTTCTGTGCTTTTATCCTTCCGCCTTCATCCTTCATCCTCCCACCCACTTCCCACGGCCTGGAGTACCAGACCGTGCCACTCCTGACCCCTTGACCCATTCCGTCTTCATCCTTCCGCCTTCCGCCTTCATCTTACGCGGATTCATTGGACCGGGCGGACGCTGGACGAGCTGAGAACGTCCACGGTGAGACCGAGTCTGCCTAAAACGCCCAGGTGTTTGACGGGATGGGCAATGGGTCCAAGGCGAATGCCTCCCGGGCTCGGCAGGCTGTCGAAGAACGTGACGACAGGACCGATTTGAGGGTTGGACACCGCGGCCGCTGGTCGTGTGGGAACGTAGGACTAGGCCACCGGGCTGTTTACTGCAGGGCGTTGAGGCATTCCTGGTTGGTGGAGAAAAGCAGTATCACCCGACATGGTGTGGCACGACACCGCTACTGACGCCCTATTCCATGCACGTAGCACCACGTGACGGTTGGGTGGCCCTACGCTAGGATCCCTTCCGATGACGAGCCTGGGACGCGCGGACCGGAGCTACGAGTCTGAAGCTGACCATTCGAGGGATGACATGGCACCCGGTTTAGGAAATGGCGGTCGAGGCGAGGAAGGGACGGCGACGTTTCGGTTGTCGCTGATGATGTTCCTGCAGTACGCCGTGTGGGGAGCGTGGCTGCCGGTGGCGGCTCTTTTTCTCGGGACGCCACAGGATCAAGGTGGGCTCGGATTCACCGGCGGTCAGATTGGGATGATCCTCGGCCTGGCAGGATCGATCGGGGCGATCAGTGCGCCATTCATCGCCGGACAATTGGCTGACCGGTATTTCCGAACAGAGCGGTTTCTTGCGTTTCTTCTGATCATCGGCGGACTCGTCAAGTGGTATACCTCCCTACAAACCGAGTACGTCGCCTGGGTGTGGCTGAGCATCGTCTACGGCATCGTGTTCATACCGACGCTGGCTCTGTCGAACTCGATCGCGTTTGCCCACATCCGCGACCCCGATCGCGAGTTTCCCAAGGTTCGCGTTTGGGGCACCATCGGCTGGATCGCCGCCAGTTGGAGCTTTCCCATGCTCTACCTGAAACTGGACGTGGATCCGTGGTGGATGCGTGTGTTCCTAGGTGGTCCGGAAGTCGAGGGTGTAACCAGTCGATTGGTGGAATCGCTCAAGTTCTCCGCTATTGTGTCGTGGGTGTACGCGGGGTACTGCTTCCTGCTGCCGGCCACACCGCCCAAGCGCCAGGGAGTCGAAAAGCTCGCCTTTGCCAAGGCGTTTCGATTGCTGAGGCGGCCGTCGTTTGCGGTCCTGGTGTTAGCCAGCATGGCGGTGGCCACGATCCACCAAGTCTACTTCATGCAAACGTCGCCGTTTTTCAAGACGCTGGGAATCCCGGCGAGTCAGATTGGCCCGGCCATGACCATAGCTCAGTTTGCCGAGATCGCGATGATGGTGGCCCTGGGATGGATGCTGAAACGGTTCGGGTTTCGCTGGGTGATGTTCCTGGGTTGCACGGCCTATCTGGCGCGATATGCCGTCTGGGGAACATCGAGTCTTCCGGTTTGGCTGATGATCGCAAGCCAAGCGCTGCACGGGATGTGCTACGCGTGTTTCTTCGCCGCGTCGTTTATCTACGTGGATCGGATCGCCGACGAGGACGTGCGTCATTCAGCCCAAACGGTGTACGGCATCATGATTCTCGGCGGCGGGCCAGTGCTAGGTGGATTGCTATCGGGCTGGCTGGGTGAAGCGTTCACGCCAGCCGGCGGAGAGCTGAATTACTCGTCGTTCTGGTACGCCATCGCCGCCATCGGGCTGGTCACGGCGCTGTTGTTCGTGACGTTTTTCCGAGACGAAACGCAGTCGGACAATGGCAAGTCGATTGCGGCCAGCGTTTGAGTCGGCGGGTGCCACTGGTGGCTAGTCCACCAGTGCGCACACCGAGCTTGCCAGAGTCAATCCGCATCAGGAGAATCCCAGGATTCCGGTCGAGACAAACGACGCCGTAGGACCAATAGATCTCGAAGCGCCCGAAGCCCGTCGCGTATCGGCCGAACTCGGCTGTCCGGGTGGGCTCCCCAGGTGATGCCCAGCTCTTTGATCCGATACCCGAGGCGTTCCGCCAGACCGAGCACTTCGCAATCAAAAAGCCAACCGTCGATCGTCTGACGGGTGAAAATCTCGCGGGCCGCGTCGGCTCGAAACAGCTTGAAGCCGCACTGCGTGTCGCTGAAGCGCCGAAGCAGAACGCCGCGGCGGATGAACCGGAACGTCCAGGCCATCCAGCGACGCAGGATCGGCTGCGGCGGATCGAGCACGGCGTCCGGAGCGTCGCGCGAGCCGATGACAACCTCGAAACCGCGATCCAGCCATCGCCACAGCACATCGACCTGCTCGATCGGTGCCGATTCATCCGCGTCGCACATCAACACGACATCGCCACGGGCCTGCAACATCCCACGGCGGACGCTGAATCCCTTGCCGCGGTTGATCGGGTTCACCAGCAGACGGACACCGATAAACGCATCGTCCTCATCGGCAAACGCCTGGACCAGCTCGGCGGTCCCATCGGTACTCCCATCGTCCACCACGACGATCTCGATACGCGTTTCCGAACGACGTGCGTAATCACGGATTCGCTCCAAACTAGAGCCGAGCCGCCGCCGCTCGTTGTAGGCTGGTATGACGATCGAGAGAAGGCAGGACACGTTCGTACTCCCGCGGGCGTTCACGGTGCGGCTAGTGCTTTGTCAGACGTACTTTGTTGGGTGGCACGGTCTGGTACTCCAGGCCGTGGTGGTCACGAAGGCCCACGGCCTGGCGTACCAGACCGTGCCACCCAACCTATCAGTCGACGCGTGACAAAGCACTAGGGCGGTGCCCGACGCCGTCCCCGTCTACCGCAACGGGCGTTACCGCCCGATGATGGGGCAGCCTATCGATCGCTCCACGGCCCCGCAATTGTATTCCGGGAAGCCGCTGAAGCTCGATTGACGAGAACCCCTCCAACTTGGTAAATTGCGCGTCGATACTGTGACTAGGGTGGGCAACCGTACCCGCGAATTCAGGGGCGAACATGGACGACAAGCACAAGGGATCACCAGCAACGGATATGACGCGCCGGCAATTCGTGCGGACCGCTGCTGCAGCGGCGGGCGCGGGTTTGATGATGCCGTCAATAGCCTCTTCCTACGCGGCAACATCCTCGATCGACGAATTGGCTGTCGCCATCATCGGCCCAGGCAGCCAGGGACGCAACCTGTTGACCAAGATCCTGAAGATCCCGGGCATCCGATTCGTGGCGGTGTGCGACGTCTGGCCCTATCACCAGAAGTACGCCGCCAACATCCTCAAAAAATACGATCAGATCGTCAACGTCTACGCAGACTATCGTGAGATGCTGGCCGCCGAACACTATCTCGACGCGGTCATCATTGCTACCCCCGATTGGGTGCATGCCGACCAGACCGTCGCCTGCCTGGAAGCGGGTATCGACGTCTACTGCGAAAAGGAGATGTCCAACACCCTCGAAGGGGCCAGGCGAATGGTCCTGGCTGCTCGGCGCAGCGGGCGACTCCTGCAAATCGGCCATCAGCGTCGCAGCAATCCCCGATATGCCCAGGCCATGCGGTTGATACACAGCGACAAGCTTCTGGGTCGCATCACCCACTGCAACGGCCAATGGAATCGTGCCCACATGCTCGAACGCGGCTGGCCCAAAGGCAAGGATCTCGACGCCGAGACGTTGAAGCGTCACGGCTACGAGTCGATGGACGCCTTTCGCAACTGGAGATGGTATCGTCGGTATTCCGGCGGACCGATGGCCGACCTCGGGTCGCACCAGATCGACGTATTCAATTGGTTCCTCGAGACGGAGCCTCGGTCGGTCATGGCCAGCGGCGGCCTAGACTACTACACTGCGCAAAAGGGACGAGACTGGTATGACAATGTCATGTCCATTTATGAGTACGCCACGCCCTCCGGACCGGTGAGAGTCTTCTATCAAGTGCTCAACACGACAAGCCATGGGGGCTTCTACGAAACATTCATGGGCGATCAGGGTTCGCTGGTGATCTCGGAGGATCCCAGGAAGGGTTTTGTGTTCCGCGAGGCCCACGCGGTTCGCAAGGAATGGGAGGATGAGGCGGCCAAGATCGAAACCATGGACGCTGAGGCCATGGTACTCAAGGTCGGTGAGACCTTGAACCCAGGCGGGGGTACCACCGAGGGTGAGCGGCTGGATGTCCAGGTGAACAAGCCAGTCCACCAACTGCACTTGGAAAACTTTTTCGACGCCATGCGTTACGGCTCGCCCCTGACGTGTCCGCCCGACGTGGCCTATGCAACTGCGGTGTCGGTGCTGGCTGCCAATCGGGCGGTTGATACGGGTCAGAAGATCAGGCTGAGTCCGGACCTATTCCGTGTGTAGCCCGCCGCGGCGGCGACCGGCGATGGGTGATTAAGATGAAAGAACTGAGGCTGCCATGAATCCGCGCTCCATTCAATTCTGTATATCGTTTCTCACGGCGACCGTGTGGCTGACGTTGGCCGGCACTCCTGCTCGGAGTCAGGAATCCTCGCCGTCTCGGGCGGTTGACGAGCCAGCTTCATCAACAGATGAAGCTGCCGCCCCTCTTGAGCCGCTACCGTTGCGACTGCCCAAGCCCGCGTTCAAGGGCACGCCCAAGCACATTCCTCCGAACAGCAACTTGGAGAAACCACGCAAGGGAAGGCGACCGCCCCTCTTGGCTCCGAAGGGGACGGCCAACATCGCCGCAGCCAAGAAGGTAACCTGCAGCGACGACGATCCCATCATCGGTGAGGCGGAACTGATCACCGACGGCGACAAGGAAGCCAGCGAAGGGAGCTACGTCGAGTTCGGACCCGGCGTCCAGTACGTGCAGATCGATCTGGACCGCGACTTCGCTATTCACGCCGTCGTCGTGTGGCATTATCACGGAAGCGCTCGCGTCTACCACGACGTGATCGTTCAGGTTTCCGAGGACAAAGACTTCATCGCCGGCGTGACGACGTTGTACAACAACGATCACGACAACTCGTCCGGGCTGGGAGTGGGCAGGGACAAGGAGTATTGGGACACCTACGAGGGGAGACTGATCGACGCGAAAGGCGTGGTCGGACGATACGTGCGTCTCTACAGCAACGGTAGCACGTCCGACGACCAGAACCACTACACAGAAGTTGAGGTGTTCGGCCTGCCGGTCAAATGATG
>JADFPW010000285.1 GCA_022562105.1 Planctomycetota bacterium | reverse complement strand
GGTGATGGAGCACTTGTATCCACGTACCTTGCGTCCGTTCTATGCCCGCATCCGACCATACGGGTTCATGATCTTACTCGGGCTCTTCTACTTCGGTGCGTTCAAGTACTTGCTGGCGCCGGTCTATCAGGTGTACGAAGCGACGTACCACCTGATACGGATCTACGCAGTATTGTGACCGAAAGGCGGTGGCCGAGTAGAGTGATAGGGCTGGCCGGGTTGGCTAGACACTTGGTCACACCCCAGCATGGTACGTCGGCAACGGAGCAGCCCCGTTCGGACCGTGGGACGATCTGCGGATAGGTACACTCGGGAGACTCAGCATGCGCCAGACCCAGCGTCAACAAGAAGCTTCGATCGGCCGGTCGGCCTGGTTGGCGACGATTGTCTTGATGGCCTTGCTGACCGGTTGCCAAAGCACGTCCAGCGGGACGAGTGACCCGGACCGCGACGACGACGGCCTGACCAATGCCGAGGAGGCAGCCCTGGGGACCGACCCGGACAATCCGGATTCGGACGGCGATACGTTGCTCGACGGCGACGAGGTCGAAGCGGGAACCTCCCCGCTGGCGGCCGACAGTGATGGCGATGGACTGCGGGACGACATCGATCCCGATCCGCTGGTCCCCGAAGGTATGGGAGCAACCTCAGCCGAGGTCGAGACCGCGAACCAAGAAAGCGAGCCTAACGGGACGTTTTCTACCGCCAACCGACCGATGGCCGGCTCCGATGACCAGATCGTAGTACGGGGAACTATCGATGAAGCTGGTGACGTCGACGTGTTCGACCTCGGCGCTGTCCATGCGGGTGATGTCCTACGGATTCACGTCTCGGCCCTCGACGATTCCCTCGATGCAGCGTTGGCCGTCTTCGACGATCAGGGGCTGCTGGTCATCGACAACGATGATGCGGATTTCGGAGCCGGAATCCTCGACCCCAGCGTCGAGCTCACCGCCCGCCGCGACGGCGATCCCTACTATGTGGCCGTCACCCATTCGCCGGCAGAATCGTCCACCGGGGCCTACGAACTCGTCGTTTCGGTGACTCCGGGCGGCGAGGTTCCCGAGGTCGCTCGGCAGACGGTGTTGCTGGACTTCGACGGTGGCGTGGCCTCTGACCCGCTGGTCGGGATGATGACCATCGGTCCATTTGACGCCCAGGCGATCGACGAATCTTTCGCCGGCCAGACGGATGCGGTTAAGGTGCTCATTGTCGAAACTGTGGCTCAAGACTTCGCTTCAGTCGATGTTCGAGTGGTCACCACGGACGATGACCCGCCGGAGGATCCCTTCTCGACGATCTTCATCGGCCATTTCGATTTCATGGCGTTCGGGATCGCCCAGGCCGTCGATCAGTACAACAGCAATCCGTCCGACACCGCAGTCGTGTTCGCCGACAGCTTCGGACCGGAGGTATTCGGTGTCCTCCTAACCGTCCAGGAGCTGGGAACCGCGATCGGCAATGTGGCCTCCCACGAGATCGGCCATCTGCTCGGGCTGGTTCACGTCGTGGACCCAGCGGCCCTGATGGATAAGGATTCACCGGCCGACTCGCTACTGGACGATCAGGCATTCATCGAGGCCCCCCTCTCGCCGACTGTCTTCCCGATTGGCTCGCAGGACTCGCTGCTCCTCCTGTCCGAGATCCTGGGCCTGTCGTGACCTAGCCTACCGCCGCGAGCGTTCTTGCTGGGAGCCGTCCGAACGAGACCGGTCTTGTCCCCCGGCGGGGCGCCCTCGGCGGCTGGAGACTGCGCGGCTCGCACAATCGGGGTGATTGCTGCATAATATCGGGTTCGGCGGTGCGTTGCGGACGACGGGATGCAACAGCCGCATTGACGACCGATGGGCGAGGGTACATTGCACAACAAACTCGACGAGATGAAACGCCTGATAGGCGAGATGGAGCGCGTGGCGGTCGCCTTCTCCGGCGGAACGGACTCAGCCTTTGTCTTGAGAGTCGCCCGCGACGTGTTGGGAGCGGAGAACGTGCTGGCGGTCACCGGGCGGAGCGACAGCCTGGCCAGCCGGGAGCTTGACGGGGCAACACGATTGGCCCACGACCTCGGAGTCGAGCACGTCGTGTTGGACACCGACGAGTTTCAGAACCCCGACTATCTGGCCAATCCTCACAATCGGTGTTACTTCTGCAAGGTGACCCTCTATTCGGAGATCGAACGGTTCATTCGCCAGCGTGGCATCACCCAAATCGCCTCGGGAACCAACGCGGATGATCTGAGCGACTGGCGCCCGGGGCTGCAAGCGGCCAAGGAACATTCGGTGCGCTCGCCGGCGGCGGAGGCGGGGCTCACCAAGCAGGAGATTCGGCTGTTGTCCCGCGAACTCGGTCTTCCCACGTTCGACAAGCCGGCCAGCCCCTGCCTGTCGAGCCGGGTGCCCTACGGCGAGGAGATCACCCCCCAGAAGCTACGCATGATCGAGGCCGCCGAACGCTGCCTTCAGGATCATGGCTTTCGGGAGTGTCGCGTGCGGCACCATGGAGACATGGCTCGCATCGAGGTGCCGGTCGTGGAGATCCCGCGCCTGATCGAGCCGACCGTGAGCCGCGAGATCGATGCGCGGCTACGTGAAATCGGGTACGCCCACGTAACGGTGGATCTTCGCGGATTCCGTAGCGGGAGTCTCAACGAGGTCATCGCCTTCGGCCGGCGGCAGGCGTCCGTGCAGGACTAGCACGTCCGCTGCACTCCCGAATCAGGGTTGGCGGCAAAGGGTAGATGTTGAACCGCTGGTGGCCCGTGCTTCATCGTAAACCGGGTGTTTGGGTAGCCGTGGGTATCGTCGTCGGCCATGCAGCCCTGATGGCCGGCGTCGCCGCGGCCGGACGATGGGGGGACTACGCCTTCGCGTCGTTGGACGCGGCGGAGTACTAGAACCTATCCCAAAACCGGCAACGAGCCGCGAACTTCAGTTCGCGCGCTGCCACCCGACCTTAAAACGCACTGCAAAACGAGTCGTACTCCAGAACCAAATCTTCGCCAAGCAGGTATTGGGATAGGCTCTACCAACTCGCCCAAAGCCTGTCCGGTCATTTCGCCTTTGGGGTGGCGGGACCGTCAGGCGGCTGGTCCGCTAATACCTGGCGAACACCCGGATACCCGGCCTTCCTTGCATTGGTGATGACGTTGGTGGGCCGTTCTCCGGCGGCACTGATCGCGGTCCAACACCTGCTCGGAAGGCTGAGCACCTGGCTGATTTTCTCGATCGCCAGGCGTCACATGTCGACCCGCCGCGCCGGCCTGGTGACGCTGCTGTTCTTTCTGGAGCCCTATCATCACTACTACTCGTTCTGGCTTCTTTCGACGAACACCTGTTCGTCGCCCTGCTGTTGGTGACCTGGTACGCCTGGGAACGAGCCCTGGAGATGGCGACGTGGCGACGCGCCTGCCTGTGGAGCCTGTGCGCCGGTCTGTTGGTGTTGGTACGGCCGATCGCGTTGTTCGTGCCGGTGTTCCTGGTGGCTGGGTGGATGGTTGGTCAGCTCCGAGGTGACAATAGTCGAGGCGAAACGCGGTTGAGGAGGCGACGAATCGTACTCTCGTGTACGGTGCTGGCGACTGCATGCGCCGCCCCGGCGGGGTGGATGTTTCGGAATCTGGACGTGGCAGGACGGTTCGCGCTATCGTCACAGCGCGGAGTCGTGCTGGCCTATTTCAAGGCCGCCGAGGTGACGCTATGGCAGGAGGGTCGTACTCGCAACCGGTACCTTGAGACGTCTCTCGATGAGAGGCATGCCTACGACCCGCACCCTGTGTGGGAATCGATTGACCGGCGGTTGCAGGCTCGGTTCCCCGAACTGGACGACGCGCAACGTGCGGAGTTGTCCTGGCCGAATCTTGCCCAGGGCAACAAGACCGATCTCGATTCGTTCGCCGTCTCGGATGCCCTGACGGCGATCGGCTGGAACGAGCTGCTGGCCGATCCTTGGAGCACGTTGGCCTGCTCGACGGTGCGCTGTATGTCGATGCTCACCTTTCCTATCAATCTGGCGCTTGAGCCGCCGGCGGGAATGACGGTGAATCCGTGGAGATCGGTGGCCAGGGGATCGGTGTATTTGCTGCTCCTGGTCGGCGTCCTCGTCCGCCTGGCGCGCGGCGGCCTCCGGTTTGAGGCGGCCTACTTCCCGACAGCCTGCGTGGCGGCACTCCTACTGGCTACTACACCGCAGCTCGATCCGCGGTTCCGGGTACCGATGATTCCATTGTTGGTGTTTATCGCCCTGATGCCATCCGTCCGAAGAACATCCGGGATCGACCTTCCCCAGAGCTGAGTCAGAGCTAGATTCTGGGACCGTCACGACGACGCCGGAACAGACCTCAAGGGATTCCAGAACCCCGCCGATTCACCACCACGCCCTAGGCTTGCCAAACCCGGTCGGGCACGTCACCGACGCGACGCTGCCTCCGAGCAGGCTGCGGAGGAACTACTGCGCAAGCACTGGGCCAGAGACCGTACGTATGGCTGATGTCGAGGAACACGCTGTTTCGGATGATGCATCCACGGATCCTCCCGGCGTTGTGATTGATCCCTCTTCGCTCGAATCGAGCGCCGGATCATCCGCGACTGGAGCCAGCGGGACCGGCACCGGCTCGCTTCGGTTGGGCATGCGCATCCCGCACGATCTCTACGACTCGTCGGGCATCTTGCTGTTGTCTTCCGGTAGTCGCATCACACCGCGAGCTCTGTTCCTCATTAGTCAGCGCGACGAGCGATCCGTGCAGGCCGAAGTCGCTCGACCACGTGCGACTCCCAAGAGAGTTCGAAAGGTCCAAACCGAGCAGATTGATCAGTTGCTGACCATCGAGCTGTCCAAGAAACAGATTCTCCCGTCAGAGCGGATTTCGGAAAGACCTCGCCTGACCCTGGCCGATTTGGAAGCGGAGACCCAGCGCAACCTCGAACGCCATCACGTTGTAACCGAGATGCTGAGCGACCTCTGCCATTCGCTGGAACGCGGGAAGCTCATCCAAGCCGATGGGGTCAAGACACTCGTGCGGGAGTTCGTTGACGCGCTCAGCCTCGATTCGGACGTGTTGTCCGCCGTCGTTAGTATGCAGGAAACTCCGGGAGACTTTCTGTTCGATCATGCGGCCAACGGCTGCCTCCTGAGCATGACGATGGCTGCCCATCTCGGCCTGAATCGGGACCAGATTGAGGTCATCGGCCTGGGGGCCTTGTTACGCGATGTCGGGATGATCAAGGTGCCAGAGGCCGTTCGCCTGGCGCCGCGAGCGCTGTCGGCGCAGGAGCGGTCAATGATTCAGCGCCACCCCGTTTACACGCTGGACTGCCTTGAGCAAATCAGAGGAATCCCGCCGATCGCCAAATTCATCGGTTATCAATCACACGAGCGCCTCGACCGCAGTGGGTATCCTCGCAAGCGGGCCGGTACGACCATTCACCCCTTCGCCCAGATCGTCGCCATCGCCGATGCTTACGCCGCGATGTCGCACCCGCGCCCCCATCGCCCGGCCATGATTCCGCACGAAGCCATCAAACAGATGCTCCACGACGGGGCTCAGAATCGATTTGACGGCCGTCTCTTGAGTGTGTTTCTGGATTGCGTGTCCGCGTTTCCCACCGGCAGCATGCTCCAACTCAACAACGGCCTGGTCGGGAAAGTCGTACGGGCCAACCCGGGTGCGCATACTCGTCCGGTGATCATCGAGGTTGACTCGCAGGGCGAACCAACCAAGCGGTCGATCGATCTATCCGCTGAACCCACCCTGAGCGTGGTCCGGGCCTACTAAAACGCCACCACCAGCGCATCCGATGGAATAATCGTCATCATGGTGGGCGATAGGACTGCAGTGTTCGCGGCGCCTCGGCCCGGGGTCGCG
>JADFPW010000284.1 GCA_022562105.1 Planctomycetota bacterium | reverse complement strand
GAGCAGCCCCCCGGCGTCGGAGGTCAGCCGACCGCCGTCGAAATTGGC
The DNA here is from genome assembly GCA_022562105.1 of Planctomycetota bacterium. Classification (GTDB taxonomy): domain Bacteria; phylum Planctomycetota; class Phycisphaerae; order UBA1845; family UBA1845; genus JADFPW01. The sequence continues at coordinate 5,817 of JADFPW010000284.1, read as the reverse complement.
GGTGATTTTCTGCCGCCCAAGCCTGGAAAACGATAGCGATTGGCGGTTACACTCTGTCACGGAACGGCCTCCTTGCCTTGGGTGATTGAGTTCTCCAAAACCCTATCATACAAGGTCGAGAAGGCCGTCTCTATGCGCAAACCACCTCACACTCGTGAATTATCCAGGCTAAGAACAAGGACTTCCATTGGCAAAGCGGATACGCCGCTTTTTCGGTCAGCCCGTCGAACGTAGTTGAAGTCCAGCGCTACATTGAGAATCAGGAAGAATACCATCGACGGATGACGTTTCAGGATGAACTGCGGGCACTTTTCGAGCGGCACGGAATCGAATTCGATGAACGCTACGTCTGGGATTGAACCGCGTTGTTTCGCTCTTTCAGAGCTTGGTGTTTGCGATCATAATTACCCAGGGCGGCGCTGCGCTCTGCCCTGGGCTGATATGTTCGAGCCCCTTCGGGGCGAGGCCAGCCTTCGGAGCTATACCGGCCTTCGGGGCCATGCCTGCCTTTGGTGGGGCTATGGCGGCTTTGCCAAGCTCTCTAGACAGCCGGATTAGCGTGGTCGAGAACAAGGGTAAGGAAGACCTGGACGGGCAGCGAAGGATGCAGCCGGTCGGTCGGTGCGCATGTTGTGGGCGAAGGTGTCGAACAGGTACGTTGAATCGTGAGGCCCGGGGGCGGCTTCGGGATGATACTGGACGGCGAAGATGGGCTCGCTTCTGTGGGCGAAACCCTCCAAACTCCCGTCGTACAGGCTGGTGTGCGTGGGGTAGAGGTTGGTATCCGCCAGTGAATCCGTATCGACGGCGAATCCGTGGTTCTGACTGGTGATCTCCACACGAGAGGTGGCCATGTTGAGCACCGGATGATTGGCCCCGTGATGGCCGAAACTCAGCTTGTAGGTCTTGCCCCCCAAAGCTAGAGCCAACATCTGGTGGCCTAAGCAGATGGCGAAGATGGGCACGCGACCCACAAGGTGCTTTAGCGTCTCGATGGTCGCGGTGACTGACGCCGGATCCCCCGGCCCGTTGCCCACCAGCACGCCGGTCGGCTCACGGGCCAGGATCTGCTCGGCGCCGACGTGGCCCGGGACGACGTGAACCTCAGAACCGATGTCGATGAGTGATCTGAGGATGTTGCGTTTGATACCACAATCGATGGCTACGACTTTGTACTTGGGTTCCGAATCGCAATCTGGTTGCAAGGGCTCGGTCCAGGCGTAGGATTCTGCGGGCATTACCTCGCGGGCCAAGTCCCGACCCTCCATGACGGGGATCGAACGAGCCAGTTCGACCAGCTTGCGGTCGTCCAGCAGCTCAGTCGAAAGCGCACCGCGCATGGCGCCGGCGGTGCGCAGTCGTCGGGTGATGCCGCGCGTATCGACACCCGAAATGCCGGGCACGCCGTGCGAGGTAAGGAACTCGGGCAGGCTTCCGGTCGCCCGATGGTTACTGTATCGGCGGGCGCACTCGCGCATCACCAGGCCCGACAGGTGGGTGCCGTTGGATTCGCCGTCCTGTTCGTTGACCCCGTAGTTGCCGATCTGCGGCGAGGTCATCACCACGATCTGTCCGCGGTACGACGGATCGGTGATGATTTCCTGATAGCCGGTCATGGCGGTGTTGAAGACCACCTCGCCGGTGGTGGTACCCGGTGCGCCGACCGATTCGCCGGTCGCTACCGTGCCATCTTCCAAGGCCAGTTTACAGATCATCGGCGCCGCCATCGAATCACGAGTCTCCGTTTCGTTCGAAATCCTGCAGGGCGTTGATGCTCAACACATCCAGCCCGTCCAAGCTCGACGACTTCCGCAGGGCCCGGATGGCTGCCACCGCAGCCCGAGCGCCGGCCAGCGTGGTGATCAGCGGAATGCGATTGGCCGTCGCGGCAATGCGCCAACGCCCCTCCTCCGAGGCTGCCCCCTTGTGGATCGGCGTGTTGATCAGCAGATCGAGCACGCCGTGATTGATTAGATCGAGCAGAAAGTCCTGCGACGTGCCGGCCTGCTTGGTGACCACGACCGAATCGATCCCCGCTTTTTGTAACACCTCATGGGTGCCGATGGTGGAGAAAATCTTGAAGCCCAACGCCCGCAGTTCACGGGCGATGGGAATGATCCGTAGCTTGTCGGGGTCGTTTACGCTGACCAGGGCGTTACCGTAAATGGGAAGCGACAGGCCCGCGGCGATCTGCGACTTGGCGAAGGCCTTGCCGAACGTGGTATCGACGGCCATGACCTCGCCGGTGCTGCGCATCTCGGGTCCCAGGACGGCATCGACTTCCGGAAACTTATCGAACGGGAACACCGGCCGTTTGATCGATACTCCGCGAGGCTGGGGAGTGCGCGATACGCCTCGCTCCCAAAGCACGTCCTTGAGCGATCGTCCAAGTATCACTTCCGTAGCCACCTTGGCCCAGGGCACGTTGGTGGCCTTGCTGACGAAGGGCACGGTGCGCGAGGCTCGCGGGTTGACTTCCAGCACGTACACGGTCTGGGACTGGATGGCGAACTGAATGTTCATCAGCCCGCACACGCCGAGGCGTTTGGCCAGGAGGCGGGTCTGGCGGTACAGTTCCTCGATCACCGCCGGCGAGAGGGAAAATGGCGGCAGCACGCAGGAGCTGTCTCCGCTGTGGATGCCGGCCTCTTCGATGTGCTCCATAACGCCGCAAACGACGCAGGCGCCGTTCGGGTCGCCGATGCTTCGATAGTCAGCCACGGCGTCCACGTCGACCTCGGTAGCATCCAACAGGAACTTGTCGACCAACACGGATGGCTTGGCCCCGGAGCCGGCGACTCGATCCGACGCAGCAAACGCGTCATCGACGAATCGTTGGAGATCCTGCTCGTGGTTGCACAGTTCCATGGCCCGGCCGCCCAGGACATAACTCGGACGAATGAGCACCGGATAGCCCAGCTCGGCGGCGTGGGCGATGGCCTGCCGGCGATCATAGGCAATGGCGCTGGGCGGCTGCAGCAAGCTCAGGTCTTGCAAAATGGCCTGAAACTCGGCCCGATCCTCAGCCAGGTTGATCGACTCTGGTGGAGTGCCAAGGATTGGCACGCCGGCTTCCTTCAAGCCGGCGGCCAGGTTCAGCGGCGTCTGTCCGCCGAATTGAACGATCACGCCGTGGAGTTTGCCCTCCCGGCTGATGCGGTTCATGATTCGCAGTACGTCTTCGTGAACCAACGGCTCGAAGAACAGCACGTCGGAGGTGCCGAAATCTGTGCTGACCGTTTCCGGGTTTGAGTTAACCATCACGGCGGCGAATCCCATTTCACGTGTCGCCATTGCCGCGTGAACGCAGCAGTAGTCGAACTCGATCCCCTGCCCGATGCGGTTGGGACCGCCGCCGAGTACCACGACGTGGGCCCGATCGGACAGCTTCAGTTCATCCTCGTCCGTCGGTTGGATGCCGGTGTCGGTCACGGTGGTGAGTCGCGGCTCGTAGGTCGCGTAGCAGTACGGCGTCTGAGCCTCGTACTCGGCGGCGCAGGTATCGACCAGGCGGAAAATCGGGTGGGCCACCTGCTCGACCAGTTTGTTGACCTCGGTTGGGGTGAGGCCCAGAGCGTTGGCCAGCTGAACGTTGGAGTAACCCCACTGTTTGGCCTTGCAAATCAGGTGTCGACCGGTGTCGGTCAGACGCATGTCCGATTCGTCGCCTTGCTCGGCGATCAGCTCGGCGCGCGGAATTCCGAGTGCGTCTTCGAACTCGACCAACTGGGCCATTTGGTCCAGGAACCACGGATCGATGCCGGTCAACTCGTGGACTTCATCCACCGTCCATCCCAACTTGAATGCGTACCGAATGTAATAGGGGCGCCCCTGACACGGATTGGACAGTTTATCGCGCAGCACGTCGGGACTGATCGGCCAGGTCGAGGCCGACGACTCATCGACGTCCGGCGGGGCCTCGCCGGACAAACTGGCTCGTACGACTGACGACCCAGTGGTGTCCGACGATAACGTCTGGGTGGCACGGTCTGACGACGTCAGGCCGTGGAGATTGGCGCAGCCCGTTTCCGATCCGCCACGGCCTGGAGTACCAGACCGTGCCACCCGGCCGCCGTTTTCGCACTGGGGTCGGCCCGCCAAGAACCAGCGATCGTTGCGGTCGAAGCCGTACCCCGCCCGCTGGACCTCCATGCTCCGCACGCACTTCTGAAACGCCTCCTTGAAGGTGCGCCCGATGGCCATTGCCTCGCCCACGCTTTTCATCTGCGTGGTCAGCGTCTCGTCCGCTTCGGGGAACTTCTCGAACGCCCAGCGCGGCATCTTCACCACGACATAGTCGATGCTGGGCTCGAAACTCGCCGGCGTGGTACGGGTGATGTCGTTAGTGATCTCATCGAGCGTGTAGCCGATGGCCAACTTGGCGGCGACTTTGGCGATCGGATACCCCGTCGCCTTGCTGGCCAGGGCGGACGAGCGTGAGACCCGCGGGTTCATCTCGATCACCAGCTGTCGGCCGGTCTTGGGATTCACCGCAAACTGCACGTTGCTGCCGCCGGTCTCCACCCCGATCCTGCGAATGATCGCCTTGGCGGCGTCGCGCATCTGCTGGTATTCGCGATCGGTCAACGTCTGGGCCGGAGCCACGGTGATCGAATCGCCCGTATGCACACCCATCGGGTCCAGGTTCTCGATGCTGCAGACCACCACCACGTTGTCGTTGCGATCGCGGATGACCTCCAGCTCGTATTCCTTCCACCCGACGAGGCTCTCTTCGATCAGAATTTCGGTGATACGCGACAGTTGCAGACCGCGCTGGGCCGCGGCGACCAACTGATCCTCGCGGGTGACGATACTGCTGCCGCTCCCGCCGAGTGTGTAGGCTGGACGGATCACACAGGGCAGGCCGATCTCCTTTATGGCCGCCTCGGCTTGCTGGACCGTGTGGGCGATGACTCCGCGGGGAACGTCCAGGCCGATCTCCAGCATGGCGTTGCGAAATGCGGTCCGGTCCTCGGCCATGTGGATGGCTTCGCACGACGCCCCGATCAGTCGGACGTCGAATTGATCCAGCAGTCCCGTTTCCGCGGCGGCCATGGCGCAGTTCAGGGCGGTTTGCCCGCCGAGTGTGGGCAGGATGACGTCCACCTTGATGCCCAGCTCCTGTTCACGGGCCAGGATCTTGCCGAGAAACGCGGGGGTGATGGGCTCGATGTAGGTTCGGTCGGCCAGCTCCGGATCGGTCATGATCGTCGCTGGGTTCGAGTTGAGCAGGACTACGCGATAACCCTCTTCCCGCAGGGCGCGGCAGGCTTGCGTGCCGCTGTAGTCGAACTCGCACCCTTGACCAATAACAATAGGACCGCCGCCGATGATCAGGATGCTGCGAATGTTCGTGTCTTTGGGCATCCTACCCCGCAGCATTGGCGGACCGATCCGCTCTTGAAGACTCTTGCTTCCCTTGCAGTTCTTGGGGTGGCACGGTCTGGTATTCCAGGCCGTGAAGATTGACCGAACGCGTTTCCGACCTTCCACGGCCTGGAATACCAGACCGTGCCACCCAACAGAACCTACCGCTTGAGGCGCGTCGAAGCACTCGTCCGGAATTCTCAACCTCGCGCGGGATCGTATCGGGGCGACTGGCGCCACGCAACGGCCGGTGAATCAACGGCCCTGCGGAGTGCTAACCCCGCATATTTCATGAGGCGACGTGAGCGTTGCCAGTCGGTGTAGTGTGCGACGATCGTCGGATTGGCGGTATGGTCCACCGTGGTCGGCGCAGAAAGCCCCCTTCCCCCCACGGCGATTTCGGGTTGTGCCATAGTCAGATTGGAGTGAGGCGGCGCAGCAGAAGTGCGA
>JADFPW010000283.1 GCA_022562105.1 Planctomycetota bacterium | reverse complement strand
ATGGTCCGGCCCGACCGAAACGACCACACGCTCCGGCACAAATGCTCCCTCGCCCTTCGAGGGAGAGGGTTGGGGTGAGGGCGCCGTCTCGGCGTCGGCGTGCAGCCAGCGCGTGCCGGATAGTGTCTCGACCCGCGAGAAGTGGATGTGCTGTTTCTTCTTGCCCCGGATCCCGCACTTGAGCAGCTCGTCCCGCCATTCGTCTTGGCGCAGCGTCTCGCCGGATCGACCGACGGATGCGTCGGCGTGAACCGAGCCGCGCCCGTCAGGAAGCGGTCTTTCTCCGGCGTCCGCTCCCTCACGGTCGCGGCTCGGATCAGAGGGACGATCCGCTGTCACTTCCGAAATCGACCGCACCGCCGGAGCCGGAACCGCCTCGACCGTGAACGGACCCGATACGCGGGCCTTGGACTTGTCGATAAACGGCTGATCGTACAGCGTTTCCGGATCGGCGTACTTTGCAATGGTCGCGTCGATCTCCTCCCGGCTCATGCCTTCCTTGATCTCCGGGTTGTTGGCGATCTGGTTGGGTTCGACATGCGGGACCGTACGGTAGGTGAACCCGCTGCCAACGCCCTCGTCGGGGTGCGCAAGCTCGTAGTAGTTGAACACGGGTGTCATCAGGCGCTGCTTGGCGAGCGCAATGGAGACACGCGAGGTGTCACAGGTGATCCAACGGCGCCCCCATTGCTCGGCGACATACGCCGTCGTTCCCGATCCGCAAGTCGGGTCAAGAACGAGATCACCGGGATCGGTTGTCATGAGCATGCATCTTTCGACAATGGCGGTGTTCGTCTGCACGACATAGATCGGGTCTGATGCGCCGCCGAGACCGTCCCACCAGTTGGAGAGCGGCATGAACCCGAAGTCATCCAGGTAGCTCTTGAAACGGATGTCCGAAGGCTCGGCCAGCAACCGCCGTGCGAACCGGAGACGATCCATGCCGGGAATGCTTCCGTCGTCGTTTCGCACCGTCTGCTTCCAGCACCGTCCTGGCCCTGGATGGTATACCTTCCCGTCCAGTTCATAAGGGAGACTCTGGTTTTTCCTTACACCCCCCGCTTTGAGAGGGTTCTTGCGAAAGAGGCGAGCTTTGGGGTAATCGTGCAACAGCCTGCGTGGTGTCAGCCTGTAGTCCCGGACAGTCCCTTCTGGGTCGGGCATTTCTCGAACCGCGTACACGGTGCCGTCTGGTAGTTCCGCGTACTTGAATTCTTGGAGGGTCTCGGCATCCACACGCCGCTCCTCGAACAGCGGACGGTATTTGAAACCCGAGTATCGGTCATTGCGCGGTCGTCGGCCGTACCAGACCACATAATCGTTGACGGGATCCATGCGACCACTTTTTTGGCTACCCTTCTTCTTCACTGGAATGTTGACTACCGCACAAGCGGCTCCAAAGATCTCGTCCATGATGCTGCGGACGAGATGGAGATTCTCGTCGTTGATCTGAACGAAACACGAGCCAGTATCAGAGAGGAGTTCCCGACTCAGGCGCAGCCTGTCACGCAGATAGGCTAGGTACGAGTGAATGCCCAGTTCCCAGGTATCCCTGAAAGCACGGATCGTTTCCGGTTCTTGGCTTAGGTCATCGTCGCGGTCGCTATCTGCTACATCGTGCCTGTTCACGAATGGCTGAAAATTGCTCTTGTAGCGGATGCCGTAGGGCGGGTCGATGTAGACCATCTGCACCTTGCCGGCCATGCCTTCCTTTTCCAGCAGGGAGTTCATGACCAGCAGTGAGTCGCCCGCGATCAGACGATTCGTCCAGCCTTTGGCGTGTTTGTAAAACTCGATGGCTTCACGCAGCGGCGGGTTCTGCTCCGGCTGCTCGAACATGAGCATTTGCCCATTGCCGCCGTTGCCGTTGCGCTTGCGGACGGCCTCGATGATCGTGCGCGGGTCGATCCGCTCGTGGACATGGAGCGAGACGGTCGGGACCTCGAAGCTGGTATGCTCGGCCTTGCCCGCCCAGACAAGCTGCGGATCGAGGTGCGGGTCGTACTGGTAAGTCTTTTTCTTACCGTGATCAGGATCGGTGTCGGGCGTTACCAACCCCACGGGCGGGTTGTTCGCTCGCTTCTTGTCCTGGTGGTCGTAGGACTCGATAGGCTTTTTCTTGGTAGTCTTTCTCGTGGTGCGTTTGGCCACAGTCTGGACACTCCCATCTCATCCACGCCTGATTGGGCCCTGCCGCCGCCGGATCCGGCCTACCGGTTTGACTCGCCCTGGAGTGGAATTCAATCCGGCTGGGCGGCGAGGAACTCGGCGTTGGTTTTGTAGCGGCCTAGGGCGGCCAAAAGTCGTTCCATGGACACGACCGGATCCTTGCCAGCCAGGGCGCGGCGGATGCGGTGAACCTTGGCCGTGTTCTTTGGACCCAGGAGGAGTTCCTCTTTGCGCGTGCCGGACTCGTCGATCTTGATCGCCGGCCAAATGCGCCGGTCGGCCAGCTCGCGGGAGAGCACGATCTCCATGTTCCCGGTGCCCTTGAACTCGTTGAAGATCACTTCGTCCATTCGGCTACCGGTCTCGATCAGGGCGGTGGCGATGATGGTCAGCGAGCCCCCACCTTCGGCGTTACGGGCCGCACCGAAAATTTGCTTGGGCTCCTCCAAGGCTCGAATGTCCAATCCGCCGGACATGATTCGCGAGCTGCCGCGAATGACACTATTGAAGTTACGCCCCATGCGGGTCAGCGAGTCGAAGAGAATAAACACGTCGCGGCCGCATTCGACCATGCGCTTGGCCTTGGCGATCATCAAGCGGGCCATCCGGACATGGCTGGCGGCGTCGCGGTCGTTGCTGCTGGCTGCCACCTCGCCGTGAACCGTGCGTCTCATCTCGGTCACTTCCTCGGGCCGCTCGTCGATCAGCAACACCATCATGTAGACATCAGGATGATTTGCGGCGACGCCGGCGGCCATCTGTTGCAGTAGCATGGTCTTGCCCGTTCGGGGCGGAGCAGCAATCAGTCCACGCTGTCCGAGCCCGATGGGCATGAGCAAGTCGATCACCCGCATGGATGGAGAGCCGCCGGGGATCTCAAACTTGACGGCCTGCAGAGGGTCGATGGCGACGAGGTCTTCGAACGGAGTGCGCTCGGCGAAGTCCTCCGGTTCGAGTCCGTTGACCCGCACGATTTTGGCGAGTTTCGGAGGCTGGTGTCGGCCTTTCGATTGACGTGCGTCCACCTCGCCTTCCACATCCTCACCGCCTCTGAGGAACGAACGTCGGGCCAGGTCTGGTGGAACGAAGGTATCCGTCGGATGCGGCAGATACCCCCGTTTGGCAGACCGAAGGTGGCCTCCACCTCGATCGGCGAGTTCAAACGTGCCTCTTGTTAGGGAATCAACCTCTGCCATGGGTCGGATCTTGCCTCCAGGAGCCGCCACAGCATCGTTTGGCGACGACTCGAAATTGGGTGTCGCCTACGCACAGGCCGGTCGCAGGAGTAGTGGAGCCCGGCCTGCACCGGATGCCGACGAATTGCCGCAACTGCTTGTCGCACAAGGACTTACGATCAGCCCCAAGCCACCGCGGAGCTCTCGTGGACGGTTTTGAGGGGCCCGGGCGCCGGTCGGACACCGTTCGTTACGGCCGCAAGGATACCCTATCCGTAGTCCGTTGTCACGCCATCTTTTTTTCGAGATTTGGTCGGAATTCCCTTGACAGCGTGACGGCCCTATGCCACCCTCCCACCCCTGTTGGAGCGCCGGGGCGTGCGAAGCCTCTGGGCGAGGCCGGATGCCGGCTTGGCAGATACTTCATGCGGCGCCGTTTAGCACGGTTGCGGCGGAGGGATGGATTAGTTAATGTCGGCGCGGATGAGAGGCCGATAGGTGCGTAGATGTTCCGGTCAACGCTGGCGCGGCGTTGCCAGGGGGCACTAGATTCCGAGAGGCAATCGGGAGTTCTCCGAAGGGAAATCGACTCGATCCGCCAACCGGGCTTTCGGTTCCTGGAGGCATCGACCTGATCAAGACGACGGTCGAGTGCTTCTGGAGGTCGAAACAAAACTCCTGACTATGCTGCCCCAGTAGCGCGGTATTCCGGGGATGGCGGAGTCAGCCGAGCCGAGAACGATTTGATTAACGAGTTTGGTTACGGGAGCGGCCGCTGGGCCGTAGGCGGACGTTCAGTTCTCCGCCGAAGAACCATTGCGTGGTGATCGAGTTGGACGTGGGTCCACTGGGTCAAGAGGTGTTTTCTTGCTGTGAGCGAAACGTCCGACCAAGCCGGCCGGACCAGCGAGACTGTAAACTCTTTTTCAAGGAGGTCCAATTGATGGGCAACAAGGTAAAGAAGGGCGTTTTAACGCTGGCAGTGACAGGTGGGGCCATGTACCTAGGACTGGGATGCCTCGGGCTTAACACGTCGACGCTCCTGACAGGCGCTGCCCTGTACACAGGCCTGTCGTTTGTGTTGGACAACGACGGCGTCTTCGACTTGTTTGAGGATGGCGGGGTGACCGACGACGCGCTCGACGTGGCCGACACTGACGAGTAGGTTGCGGTCAACCCAAGAGCGGCTCTGATGCGGCTGTTCGCACCTCGAACCGCTGGGGTTTGTACCACAAGAATTGAACGACGGGAGTAGGGGGTTCGCCTCCTGCTCCCGTCGCTCTTTGTTACCAGGGCGTCGGGTAGTTGGCGGCGCACGCCGGCTGCTTCGGCGGCCAACGGATTTGGGATTCCGTTCTCCGGCCCACCACCATCTGCAAGCCCACCCCGACGGCGGAATTGCGGCCCCCCCTACCTGCGACCGACTCTCGCAGCCGGTCATCAGTCGGGCCCTTCTCGGTCGCTCGACCTGCCCTCGAGCATTGCGGCTACGGCTTCTGGAACCAATCGGCGGAGCCTGGCTGGGTCATAGCCACCGATCTGAACAATCTGCTTGATTAGGGCACTTGAGGTGAGGGCGTGCTGGTGGCTGGTCATCAGGAAGACGGTCTCCACGTCGCCCACCAGGAGATTGGCGTTGGCGGCTTGCAACTCGTCTCGCAGATCGACATTGTCGCGAATGCCGCGGAGGATCACCGCTGCCCCCTTGCGACGAACATACTCCATGGTCAAGCCGTCGTAGGTTTCGATAAACACGCCGTCGAGTCCGGTGGTCACATCCCGGATCATCTGGACGCGCTCGTCCAAACTGAACCAGGACGACTTGTCCGGGTTCCGTCCGACGGCTACCACGAGTTCATCGAATAGCTCTCGCCCGCGACGAATAATGTCCACGTGCCCCAGGGTGATGGGGTCGAACGTGCCCGGGAAGACAGCCAACTTGTGATGGTCTTTCGTCATGTGCAGAACCGGCTCCGACTGGCCGGAAGCATTGTAGCAGGAGATGGGTGCAGGACTCAAATCGCTGCCCAACCGACGGCGCAGATCTCGTGTGACCAGAGACCACAGACGGTCCGGTCTCGGACGCCGCTGGGTTGAGGGTCGGCAGGGGTTGGGATGGTGGAGCCAACGCTGTGTCGCCCTGGGCGACCGGAGGTGTCACTCGCACGACCATGCTCCATCGCCTATCCTGGGCCAGCCGGTGTCGGCAACCACCAGCAAGAATCCGGGCGGTGGGGCCAGCCAAGATCCATCGAGCCCACTGACCATACGCGGCGGAGGAATCTCCATGGCACGAACCGTACGAGCGGGCCTGATCCAAGCAACCTTGTGTGAACCGGCCACGTCCGCGCCTGAAAAGATCAAGCAGGCCATGATCGACAAACATGTCGGCCTGATCGCGGACGCCGCCGGGCAGGGAGCCCAGGTCGTCTGCCTGCAGGAGCTCTTCTATGGGCCCTACTTCTGCGCCGAGCAGGATACCAAGTGGTACAGCATGGTCGAACGGATCCCGGACGGCCCGACC
>JADFPW010000282.1 GCA_022562105.1 Planctomycetota bacterium | reverse complement strand
AGCGACGATTCAGTCCCGCGAGCGTGAGCAAGCGGCCTTTGGCCGATCCGCGCCCGCTTGCGGAGTCGCTCGAGCCGCTCCCTGCCGGTTGCGGTACTGAGCCACCAGATCCAGCAGCAGTTCGGCGGTTCGCTCCGACGCGCCGCGGTGGGCCAACGGGGCGATCAAGGCGCCGAGTTCGCCTGACATTCGATCCCGTCGATCGTCGTCCGCGAGCAGTCCCAGGGCCGTCGCCGTGATGGGTGCGGTGTCCGAATAGTACGGCATGAACTCGGGCACCAGCTCTCGGCCGGCCAGGATGTTCACCAACGATAGGTGCTCGGTATGAATGAGCCATCGCCCGAGGAGGTGGTAGAACCATTTCGAGGCGTTGTACATGACGATCATCGGCGTGCGGTAGTAGGCGACTTCCAGGGTGACGGTGCCGGAAGCGACCAGGGCCAGTTTGGCCGCTGACAGCAGGTTCACCAACGGGCCTCGATGGACCGCGACCGGTGTGGAAGCTCGATTCAGATGGGTCTCGACTGCGCCAGCCAAGCGAGCATCGGCGATTGAAACCACGATGTGGGCCTTGGGGTATTGCTGGCGGATAGCCTGGGCGATCCGAAGCTGGTCAGGGAGCAGGCTATTGATCTCCTGAGCCCTCGATCCGGGCAGCAAGGCGATGACCGGTTCACCCGCCTGGCGAAATCCGTTTACCGCGGATTCATCAGGCGATCGTTCCAGGAGCGTATCGAACAGCGGATGGCCCACGAAAGTCGCGGTGCAGTGGTGTGACTGGAAAAAACCCTGCTCAAATGGCAGGATGACGGCAAGATGGGCGGTTCGTCTGCGAAGGCGGGCCATTCGCCATCGGCCCCAGGCCCATAGTTGGGGGGCGACATAGTAGAGAACCGGCACGCCGGCGCGGCTGATGTGCTTGGCCATCGGCAGGTGGAGCATGGGCGAATCGATCACCACGGCGGCGTCGCAGGGGCTCTGGGCCAGGCAATCTCGGACCGAGTTCAGGACGCGGCGGCCTCGTTGGATGTTACCCAGTGCCCCCAGGAGCATGGCGGAATGCCCGGTAAGGTCAGCCAGGGCTCGGCAGCCGGCGGCCTGCATGGCTGGGCCTGCCACGCCTACGAACTCGATCTCCTCGTTGAGTCGTCGGGCGGCCCGAATCAGGGCGGCGCCGTGCAGATCGCCGCTCGGTTCGGCAGCACTAATCAGGATTCGAGGCATGGGCTAACGGGGTCAGTTCAGGTGCGTATCGGCTCCTCAACGGCGGTCACGGCGACCCCAGGCACTCCCAGGGGCCCAAGAACCGTTCACGGGGTGGTGGTACTCGGACTCCGGCTGGGTTCGGCCGGGGGGATGACCTTACGGATGACAGAGTGCAAGGACAAGGCCCAGGGGGAGTCCTCGCATTGGGGGGGCTGCTTGTGCTTTCTGGCAAACCGATGATTTTGGGGTTGATATCCGAGATAGTAGTGATAGGCTTGTGGGCTCAATACGGTTCGAGGTTACGCAGGGCGACGGGTCCGCGCGGTCAGCGGTCTCGGTCGGGAGGTGTTGTTTGGCGTCAGAACTAGTCCGTCAGCTCGTTGATTCGGGTATCCACTTCGGCCATCGCGTGAGCCGGTGGAACCCGAAGATGTCCCCCTACATTTACGGCAAGCGTAACCTGATCCACATCATTGACATTCGTGAGACGGTCAAAGGTCTGCTGCGCGCCAAGAACTTCGTCAGCAGGATGGTCGGCACCGGGAAAGACGTTCTCTTCGTCGGTACCAAACGACAAGCCAAAGCCGCGGTGGTCGAGTGCGCCACGCGGGTCGAGATGCCCTACGTCACCGAACGCTGGCTGGGCGGCACGCTGACCAACTTCCGCACCATTCGATCACGCCTGGGCCGCCTGGACGAGCTGGAGGCAGAGGCCGCCGACGGGACCATTTCCGAGTATAGCAAGAAAGCGATCGCCAGCCGCACGCGCGAGCTGCGCAAGATCAAACGCAACCTGGAAGGCATCCGCAAGATGGACAAACTTCCAGGGGCCCTGATTATTATCGATGTCCATCGGGAGCACATTGCAGTCCGTGAGGCCCGCAAGTTGCACATCCCGACGGTCTGCCTGATCGACACCGATTCGGATCCGGATTTCGCGGACATCCCCATTCCCGGTAACGATGACGCCATGCGATCGATCGAGGTGATCCTGAGCCACTTGGGTGAGGCGGTAGAGGCGGGCAAGCGTGGCCGTCGGTCACCGGAGGGGGCGGACGAGGACGCGAGCCAGGCTACGCGTCGCTCGGAGCGAGGCACCACAGCCCGTGCGGAACCGCAAGCAGAGGAGTCGGATTCCGCGGACAAGCCACCGGCCGAGGCCGCATTGTCCCCGAGGGCCGGCGAGGGCGAGAAGGTGCCCGGTGCGGTTGCGGATTCCTCGATGGTCCCGGAGACGACTCCGTAGCGGTCCCACCCGCTTGTCGGCTGGTCTGACAAGTCCGACCCGGGCGATTTGACACTGGCTCCATTCCGGCCATTCGGGTTCTTGTGTACCGCTCGAAACGATGCCCTGGGAGTCGTCGGGCGCCTGCCGGTAATTCCGTAGTGGTCAACTCGCTGGCACGAGGAGGCCTTCCCGCCGGAAGACACGAGTAGCGCGTGGCGTCGGGATGGACCCAATAACTGAGACGAATGGCCGCAGTTCCGAATAGGTCGCAAACGACGATGATGGTTAGGCATCCGGACCTGCACAAGTTGATACCGAGAATCTATTGCGGAGATACGTAGGCAATGGCAGAAATCGCTGCTGCACAAGTAATGGCCCTGAGGGCCGAGACCGACTTGCCCATGATGGAGTGCAAGCAGGCGCTGGTCGCCTGCGAGGGGGAGAAATCCGCCGCCCTGGAGTGGCTGGCCAAAAAGCACAAGGGCAAGATGGAATCCCGATCCGATCGGGAAACCGGTGAAGGATCCGTAGCCATCCATATCGAGGCCGGCGAACAAACCGGAGCCATCATCGAGGTTCGGTGCGAAACCGCTCCGGTGGCCAAGAACGAGCAATTCCAGGAGTTGCTCGCCGACATGGCCCGGGCAGTGGCCACCGGTACCGAGTCGGCCCCGTCACCCGAGACCGTCAAGGCGATGACCATCGCCGGATCAGACACGACGCTGGGCGACAAGTTGGCTGAGATTTATGGTCGGCTTCGTGAGACGATGAACATCGGAACGTGCCGCCGGATCACCGGGGAATACCTATCCAGCTACATCCACCACGACCACAAGAGGGGCATTCTGATCAGCCTGAGTCATCGACCGCAGAATGAAGCCGTGGGCCGCGACCTGTGCATGCATACACTCTTCAGCAAGCCGATGGCCATCTCTCGTGACGACATGCCCGCCGACAAGATAGAGAAGGTGCGCAAGCTGGCCGAGGAGTTGGCCCGCGAGCAGGGCAAGCCGGACACCATTGTCGCCAAGATCGTCGATGGCAAAGTCAACGCATTCCTGGCGGAGAACTCCCTGCACGATCAGCAACACGTCAACGCCGATCTCTACGGAAAGAAGAAGATCTCCGAGATCCTGAGTGAGGCCGGGGTGGAACGCGTGGTGGAGATGGCCATCGTCCAAGTCGGAGTCTGACCTGACCGGCTGGGTCGCGGAGACACAGGGCGAATCCGGTGGCGGTTGTCGGAGGGCGGCGCTTTGGCGTATGCTCCCGGCAGGCGGGGGCCCCGGCTTGGCGGTTGGCGGGGTTGGCGTTCCGCCGACAGGGAGTCGGGCAGAGGTTTCCAAACGGTGGCAGATCCCAAGTATCGGCGAGTTCTCCTCAAAATCAGCGGCGAAGCGCTGTGCAAACCCGGTGAGCAGGGTATCGACGGGGATGCCCTGGAGCATCTTGCCCGAGAGATCAAGCTGGTCGCCGAGCTCGATGTCCAGTTGTGCGTGGTAGTGGGGGCGGGCAATCTCGTACGCGGGGGTTCGATTGCCCGGGAAACGCATGTCGAGGAAGTCACCGGCCACTACATGGGCATGCTGGGCACGGTGATCAACGCCCTGGCGGTGCAGGACACGTTGGAATCGCTGGGCGTGCCCACGCGCGTGCAAAGCGCGGTGGCCATCGACCGGGTATGCGAGCGTTTCATTCGCCGTCGGGCATTGCGCCACCTGGAGAAGGGACGCGTGGTGATTTTCGCAGCGGGCACGGGCAATCCCTATTTCACGACCGACAGTGGGGCGGCGCTGCGGGCGTCGGAGATCGGCGCCGACGTGCTGCTCAAGGCGACAAAAGTTGACGGAGTCTACAGCGACGATCCGGTCTCGAACCCGTCGGCGACGTTCTACGAACATCTAAGCTACGCCGAAGTTATCGAAAAACGACTGAAGGTCATCGACGTCACCGCCGTGGACCTGTGTCGCAACAGCAAGATTCCAATCGTGGTCTTCAACCTCAACAAACCCGGCGGAATGCGGGCGGTGGTGGAAGGCCGGAAGCTGGGCACGATCATCGGCGGCCAGCAGTAATCGTAAGCGGGAGAACCGAGCCATGGCAGCCAGTGACATCGAAAAGACCTGCAATCGCGCCATGGATAAGGTGATCGGGTTCTTCAAAGAGGAGCTGCGCGGCGTGCGGACCGGTCGGGCTTCGCCCGGTCTGGTCGAGCACCTCAAGATCGAGGTGCCCTCGTATGGCAGCACGATGGAGCTGCGCGAGTTGGCGGCCATCAGCGCCCCGGAACCGGCGTTGCTGCTGGTCAAACCGTTCGATCCGGGTGTGATCAGCGATATCGAGAAAGGCATCCAATCGTCGGATATCGGTATCACTCCGGTCTGCGACGGCAAGACGATTCGGCTGCCCATTCCGGCGCTATCCGGCGAACGGCGTAATCAGATGATCCAACAGGTGCGCAAGATGGCCGAAGCGCAGAAGATCGCCCTGCGCAACGTGCGCCGTGACACCAACAAGATCATTGACGCCGCCAAGAAGGACAGCACCCTAAGCGAAGACGAAGCCGCCGATCTCAAGGACAGTGTCCAAAAATCCATCAAGCGGCACGAAACCACCGTCGATGAGCTCACCTCCGCCAAGACCAAGGAAATCGAATCCAACTGACCGCCCCGGCGGCGAGGCGAGCGTTCGGATGCCGGACCCGCCCGGCAGCCGCGACGTTCGGGTGCGCGTCACGTACCAGCGTGGAGTCGCCAATCCGCAGGCGAGAATCCGATCATTCCCCCGCAAAGACGCAAGTCGGAGGCCATCGGCAACGAGTCCACAAGGACGAAAGGCGTCCTGACGGCCCTGCCCCTGGGATATTCAGCCACCCCACGGGCGGCGTAGAAACAGACCTCTTCAAGTTGGGGAAAGCAGCGCAGCTAGCCAGGATTTGCCGTTGTCGATGTTGAAGCAGCCTTGCAGCGGGACGAACATTCGTGGTAGCATGGGGGTGGATCTGTGGCAGACCAGCGACCGATCCACCCCTAATCGTCCCGCGTTGGCGTACAAAGTAAAGGACGTTCAAATGCACACGCGACTAGCATCCCGGCATATGCTCAGAGCGCTATTGGCTGCAACTGCTTGCTTCGGGTGTCCCGTTCACTTCTGCCATGCTGACGGCGGGGCGTGCGCATGGGATGTGAGTATTGGTGGGGTATCCGGCCACGATGAAGCAGTATCGACAATCCTGGGGTCCAACGACTTCGACGGCCCCACGCTCTATGTTGGTGGCAGGTTCACCTATGCCGAGGGTGTTATTGACCTTTGATTAGAGAATTAAATCCGCTACAGTTTGAGTTCTGCATGGTCAAAGAACGATCGCAACAGTTGCTGCCTGCTACCGACTTGTTCGAGCGAGTCCAACACCTCGTAGGCGAGGGCCTCCACGTCGTCCGGAATGT
>JADFPW010000281.1 GCA_022562105.1 Planctomycetota bacterium | reverse complement strand
CGAAATCGCCGTGGGGGAAAGGGGGCTTTCTGCGCCGACCACGGTGGACCATACCGCCAATCCGACGATCGTCGCACACTACACCGACTGGCAACGCTCACGTCGCCTCATGAAATATGCGGGCTAACGAGCCGCGAACTTCAGTTCGCGCGGTCTTTCCCGTCCCATTCTGCGCATCTGCACCGTGCCACCCAGGCTGCTAGTCCGCGGCTCGTCGGGTGCGAGTTCGGAGCAACCTCGCTGGCGAGGACGAATGCCACGAATACCTACCAGGCCGGCAGATCGCCGACGATCTCCTCGAGCAAATCCTTGAGCGTGACGATGCCCAGGGCCCGCCCGCGACGGTCGGCGACAATGGCCATGGAGTGCCCCGCCTGCTGCATCGAAACAATCCCGGTAGCGACCGTCTGGTGCGGGTCCAGTTGCAGGGGGCGGTGCATTTTCTCATCGACGCGTTGCCAACTCGTGTCCGCCAGCAGCTCATGAAGGTCGGCGACTCCGATGATGCGTCGATCGTCGCCCTCATGGATGGGGAATCGGGAGAACGGCTTCCTCCGGGCCATACTCACCAGTGCCGCCCGATCGGCCGATGCCGGTAAGGAAACCACTCGATTCCGAGGGATCATGGCGCTATGCACCGGCGTAGTGGAAAGGTTGAGTACCCGATCAATCATCTGGGCGTGTTCCGTATTCGCGCTATCGGCGGTGACGGCTTCGCGGAGCAGGCCGGCCATTCGGCGACGCGGGTCGAGGCGACTCGGCAGAGATGAGCCTTGCGACCCGGCGGCCGCCCCGGCAATGATGGTGGTCAATCGTCCGAGCAGCCAAATCAACCCGGTCGCCCGAAAGAGGGCATGGCTGGCCCGCAGCGGCCGGGCCCCGAAGTACATCAGCCGATCCGCTTCGCGCTCGTACCAACTCTTCGGAACCACCTCACCGAAGACGAACAGGATCGGCGTTACCACGAGCGTCGTATAGAGTTCGGCCCGCGAATCGGACATCACCGCCTCGTGGGTCATCAGGTACGCGACCGCCGCGGTGGCGATGAAGTTCATCATGTTGGTGCCGATCAGCGTAGTCGCGAGCGCCGCCTGCTCATCTTCGAGCACGCCGGCCAACGCCAGGGCCCGCGGTTCCCCTCGATCCATCCGCAGACGCAGCCGCCCCCGGTTGAGCCGATACAAGCCGGTTTCGCTTCCGGAAAAAAACCCCGACGCGATCACCGCGATCATCCAGATCATCACCACCACCAGCCAAGTCACGCTTCAGCCTCCGCATCCGGCCCACCGGTGCGGCGCCGTAGGATAATGCGGTCGATTCGCTGTCCACGAAGCTTTTCCACGGTGAGGGTCAGGTTGCCGACCTGAACGGTATCGCCCTCATGGGCGATGCGGCCGAGCAGGGTGAGCACCAGCCCGCCCAGCGTGTCGATTCGCGAATCGACTTTCCCAATGCCGAAATGCGATGCCCACTCTCGCACATTCAATCCGCCGGCCAGGCGGTAGGTGTCCTGGTCTATGATCTCGATGGGCGACTCAGCCGGGGCCTCACCGGTCTCGACGAGGTCGCCGACGATCTGCTCGAGCACGTCCTCCATGGCCACGATCCCCGCCGTTCCGCCGTACTCGTCGACGACGACAGCCAGTTGGTGGGCGTGTTGTCGGAAGTGATCCAACAACTGCAATAGATTGATCTGCTCGGGCACGTAGTGGACCGGGCGCAGGAGTTCGGCCAACGGCTTGTCGGGATTCAGATGCAGGTCACGACCGTATATCAGGCCGGCGATGTCGTCGAGATCATTCTTGTAGACCGGCAGTTTGGTGAGCCGCGTCTCGGCCAGGCGCTTCAGAATCGTGTCCACCGGTTCATCGAAACGCACCGCCTGGATGTCCACGCGCGGCACCATGACCGACCGCACGCGCACCTCGGGCAGGGCGATGACCTCCTGGAGCATCTCGTTCTCCACCGAGGTAAACGTCCCGCGCTTGGCCGACGATTCGACCAGCGATCGAAGCTCGTCGGTGGATAGATGTTCGGACCGGGCCTCCGGCGGGCTGAGCAGCCGAAGCAACGGCTCGATCACCACGCGGTCCATGATCCAGCGGACGGGTTGCAAGACGGTTTGAAGCGCGTGAACCAGCGACGCAGCCAACGGGGCGAGTCTCACCGGCGCTGCCAGGGCCGCCGCTTTGGGGCCGACCTCCCCGACCACGATCACCGCGACCAGCACCACCACTCCGCCCAGCGGCACGAACACCGGATGCACGGCCCCGAGCTTGGCCACTAGAATGGCTGAAACGGCGAAGATCAGCACGTTGATCGCCGTATTGGCCATCAGCACGGTGAGCAGCACGCGTCGCGGATCGCCCATGAGCAGACCCGCCCGGCGGCGCAGCGGGCGTTCGGACTGGCGGAACACGTTCAGGTCACTGCGCGACAAGCCGAACAGCGCCGTCTCCGACCCGGAAATCAACCCCGAGCATCCCAGCAAGATCAGCAATAGGATGAGTTGCCACACCATGGGATCACACACTAGCGAAAACAGGCCACGCCTCTTTGGAACAGGCGCAGGCCGTCGGGCGTGTCGGGCGATTCGATCCGAGTCCAGGTGGGGTGTTGGGTAGCATCGACGTAGCGCTCGGGATGAGGCATCAGGCCCAGGATGCGACCCGTTTCATCGGTGAGGGCAGCGACCCCGTCCTTACTGCCGTTGGGATTGGCTGGGTAGGCAGACGCTCCGTCCGCCGGCGCCCCGCTGGCGTAGACGAAACGTAGGGCCACCCGATCCAGTTGTTTCAGTGCTGCTTGCGACGCGGCGCCGTCAGCCACTACTCGACCCTCGGCATGAGCGAGGGGCAGGAACAGACGTTCGCCCTTGGCCAGCAGCGGGCAACGATCTGTGGGTGTCTCGAGATGCACCCAGCGGTCTTCGTAGCGCCCGGATCGATTGGCCGTCAACGTAACCGTCGCATCCGACATCCCCGAGCCCGGAAGCAGGCCGCACTTGAGCAGAACCTGGAATCCGTTGCATATACCCAGAACGAGTTTGCCGCCGTCGACGAACCGCTGTATGGCATCTCCCAACGGTCCCTTGATCCGCTGGGCCAGTATCTTGCCCGCGGCAATGTCGTCCCCGTAGCTGAAACCGCCGGGGATGGTCAGTACCTGTGCGTCATCGAGCAAACTCACTCGCCCGATCAACGTGTTGACATGAACCAGCTCGACGTCCGCGCCGGCCAACCGCCAGGCGTGGACCGTTTCCTGGTCGCAGTTGATACCCGCTGCCCGTAGTACGATGACCCTAACCGTCGCCATTTACCGTTCGTCCGTTTGGTACCGATCGTAACCTAGCGCCCCGCGGATTGCTTCGGAGCCGTGATGCATTCGATCCCGACGCACCGGGACTCCTGTTGGTGAATGTTCGCGCGGCTGCAGCCCCGGAGGGGCGACCGAGAATAGCCCAGCGATTCATCGCTGGGGGTTGGTGCGCCGGTGAAAGCGAGTCCCGTAGGGACGACTGAGCCGGCGGGCAAGCCTCTTGCGTCCCTACGGGACTTTGGTTCGTCGGGATGACCCTTTTCCCAGCGATGAATCGCTGGGCTACTATCACACCGTCCCTACGGGACGACGATGCCGCCGAATCCGTCATGCACCCGGTTGTGTCTACCAGCTCCCCTGCCATGCGCGTTCCAACTCCTCCAGCGCCCAAGTCACCTTGTCTGCGTTTCCGCGAGTTATCTCCAAGCGATCCGTGTCTTCTACGGTTCCGACGTGAACGATTTGCGTCGGACCACCAGCACCCTTCAGGGTCAACTCAGCGGATGATTCAGCGCACTCCAGAACATACGCCCCCATCCACGTGTCAAACAGCGTATCGACCGATTCGCCCAGACCACCGTCGAACCGAACTCGAGCACCCCGCCGGCCGGCGATGCACATCTCCGCAACGGTCACCGCCACGCCGCCGTCGCTTATATCGTGTGCAGCGACGATACGCCCATCACGTATCCATTGAGCCACCTGCGAATGCAGTCCGGCGGCCGCTTTCAGCCCATGCGCCTCGGCCGAGCACCGAACCAGCATCAGCGAATGGCCCGGCCGCTTCAGATCCATGGTGATACATCGACTCACGTCCTCCACCATGCTCATAGCACTGATCAGAAGTGTGCCCGGGATGGTGATGCGCTGAGGAAGTCCGGTTCGGGCGCTTTCCGCCTCGGACTGGACGAACTCGTTGTTCAGAGAGTCCTTCCCGCTGATGAACGGCAGGCCGTACGCCACCGCGGCATCGTGGGCCCCCTGACAAGCCCGGACCAAACTGCCCATCGCCTCCGGGGAATCGGTGCGCCCCCAACAGAAGTTGTCGAGTATCGCCGTTCGAGCCGGATCTCCGCCCACACAGATGATGTTGCGCAGCGCTTCGTCGATCGCGGCCACCGCCATCCAGTAGGGATCAACGTCCGACCGCTCGGGACACAGACCACAACCCAGGGCCAACGCTCGCCGGCTGTCCAATCGCGGCCGAAGCACCGCGGCATCCGACGGCCCGTGGCCCGGCCCGCAAAGCGGCTTGACCACGCTTCCGCCTTGAACTTCGTGATCGTAGGTGCGCAAGGCGAACTCCTTGGACGCGACTACGGGGGTCGCCAGTTCCGCAAGGAGGCGACGATGAAGATCCGAGTCGATGGGGTTCGACGTGCCACCTGGTGGCACTAGCGTTGCTGGTGGCTGCCACCGCGCGTCTCGACAGGTGGTCGGCACGCCGTCATGCAGAAACTTCATGTCCAGCTCGCCGACGATCATTCCGTCGTAGCGAACTCGCAAGACCCGGTCATCGGAAAACCGGCCGATCACCGTGGCCTCCACCTCTTCGTCGGCGAATACCCGCAACAGCTTATCCAGGCGATCCGGCGGGACCGAAAACACCATCCGCTCCTGGGCTTCGGAAATCCAAATCTCGTCGTACCTCAGGCCGGCGTATTTGAGGGGCACGTGCTCGAGATCGACGACCACGAAATCCAGCCCGGTCCGGGCCATGATATAGGCGCATTCGGGGCTGTTCAGCGTCAGCCAGCACCCGACGATCCTTCGCCCGTCCCGGAGTTTTTTCTTGAAGGCAACGCCCTTTTCAATCGATCGCGGCGGCATTTTGTTTTCCTTTTTTATCGGCATCTACATTGGATCAAAGCTAATAAACGAAGCCGAATTGGCTCGGCAGCCATAGAACAATTTGGGGGAAGACGACCATCAGCGCCAACGCCAAAACCAACACGAAGATGAAAATCCAAATTTCCTTGATCATCGCGCCGAGGCTTGCGCCGGTGAGCGTGTTGATAACGAAAAGCAACATGCCGTAAGGCGGCGTCACCAGGCCGAGCATGATATTGACCACGATGACGACGCCGAAATGCACCAGGTTGATGTCGAGGGCGACAACACTCGGGATGACGATGGGGACGACGACCAGCAGCAACACGGCGACATCGAATATGGCGCCTCTGAGCACACGGACGAATTTACCCATGTCGTGCGGCGCGATCTGATAGTGCATGCCGCGCAGGGTCCCCTTGGAGGACTGGCTGATATTGTCCTGCACGAAGGTCTCCGTGAACCCGGCCTCGGCCCAGTTGTCCTTCGAATAGGCTTCGGTAAAAAAGCCGCGGTCATCTGAAAAGACGCGGGTCTTGACCAATTTTACCTCGGGGAGGCGAGTCTCAATAAACTCGACGGACATAATGTGAACTTTCCCTCTTGGTGAACGTCACTTCTGTATTGGCGGCCTCTTCAATCGTTATAGTAAGAGGTGCCGCGAAATGATGCAAGGAGTTCGGAATGTGCGGTCTTTGTTGAGTTGCCCACGGTACCGCACCATAGTGCCCCTACCCAACGGCGTTTCGTCTCATTCTATTGCA
>JADFPW010000280.1 GCA_022562105.1 Planctomycetota bacterium | reverse complement strand
CCCTGGACTCGGGGTTCGTGCTGGCGAGGTTTGGATGTGCAGTCGGAGTCGGTGACGACGACTGTGATGCCGCAGATCAGAATGGGGACGGAGCGGTCGATCCGCTGGATGTCGGATTCGTGTTGGCCCGGTTCGGGCCGTGTCCCTAGCACCCTGTTGAAACAGCTTGTGGGGCGGGCTTGCCAGTCTGTCAGGCGTACGCTTTTTCGGCATGACGACCGACTGGAAAGTTGGTCCCACAGTCAGGCCGGATTTTCACCGGTCAGGCCGGCATCCTGAACGGGCCGGTAGGCCGGAATCTTGCACTTCTTGACAGGCCGTAACTCCCGCTGATCTGGGCTTCACCATACCGGCGGGAATTGTCGGGGCCCCGGTTTGAGGGGCCCACCGCAAGAAACTCACGCATAGCCGCTGCTCCCGCATGGGGCCCATCCAAGAACTGCGAAACTCTAGGCTAGTCGTTGGCGGGCGATGGCGTTGAACGACTCTGGGGGTCGGGCTACCATCTAGAGGGTGACTAAACTGGAGTTGACCGAATCCGCCTACCCCGTTTCGGCACTGGCCCAAGCGCCGGACGCCGATTTGCTCACCCTTGTAGCCTGGTGTACGGTGCTGGTGGGTGCCCTGGTGGCTTTAGTACTGGGCATCCGAATGGCGAGGCGATGGTTTCTGGAGGAGGATCCGGCGGACGGTTGGACCTTGCAGGACTTGCGCGACATGCGTGAGCGGGGCGAACTGACCGCAGCGCAGTTCGAGCGCTTGCGGGCCGAGGTTATCGGCGGGTGGACGTCCGGAGGCGAGGACGGTTCGGCGGACTCGGCGCTGGAGGAGACGGGTCGGCCCGGAGATGCCGGTTAGACAGGATTCGACCCTGCGTGGTTCCTGGGGCTAATGCATTGGTGCTTCAATGGCATTCTCGCTCCCCCACCGGTTGAAAACCGGTGCCACACAGGAGAACCGGTGCCAGATGGGAGAACCAGCGCCACTCGGCCAGTGGTGGATTCTAGAGGCGAGCGTTGGATTGGATCGGCCTACCACTTCGTGACGATATGACGGCGAGTGCCTACCGGGCACGCATCGCGGTGTGGACGGGCTTATCGAGTTGATGGTGGGAGCGGGCTAGCGATGGCAAGTAGTCGAGGTGGAGGTCGTGGGGGGAGTCGGCGCAGCACGACGTGCAGTTTCTGCGGCAAGGGACAGCGCGAAGCGGGCCCCATGGTCGAAGGCCCCAAGGACGTCTTCATCTGCAAGGGCTGCATCGAGCTGTGCCACAACATCATTCGCCAGGAGACCAAGAAGGCGTCAGCCACTCGCACGGTGGTGGGCCATACACCCACTCCTCGGGAGATCTTCGAGTTTCTCGGCACCTACGTGATCGGCCAGGACCACGCCCGGCGGTCTCTGTCGGTTGCGGTGTACAATCACTACTGTCGCCTCGCCCATGCGGACACGGCTGAGGCGGATGACATCGAGTTGGACAAGTCCAACGTCCTGATTCTCGGGCCGACGGGTTCGGGCAAGACGCTACTGGCCCGCAGTTTGTCGCGGATGCTCAATGTTCCCTTCGCCATCGGCGATGCCACGACCCTCACCGAGGCCGGCTACGTCGGCGAAGACGTGGAGAACATTCTCCTTCGCCTCTTGCAGAATGCGGATTTTGACCTCGAAGCCGCCCAGCGCGGGATCATCTACATCGACGAGATCGACAAGATCGGGCGCACCACCCAGAACGTCAGCATCACCCGCGACGTTTCGGGCGAAGGGGTTCAGCAGGCGTTGCTCAAAATGCTCGAGGGTACGGTCTCCAACATCCCCCCGCAGGGCGGGCGAAAACACCCTGAGCAGCAATACATCCAGATGGACACCACCAACATTCTGTTCATCTGCGGAGGCACGTTTGTCGGGCTCAACGACATCATCAAGCGACGGGTGGGCAAGGCGGCGATCGGATTCTCCAACGAGGGTAATCCAGCGGACGAGGAACACGACGACAACGACATCCTCGCCCAAGTCACTCCCGAGGATCTGACGGAGTACGGGATGATTCCCGAGCTGGTCGGTCGACTGCCGGTGACGACGACCCTGGCCAAGTTGAGTGTGGGCGATCTGGTTCAGATTCTGACTGAGCCCAAGAACGCCCTGGCCAAGCAGTTTCAGAAGTTCTTCGACCTCGAGGGTTGCACGTTGGAGTTCACCAAGGGCGCCCTCCTGGCCATCGCTCGCCGGGCGATGGAACGCGACACCGGGGCCCGGGCGCTGCGGGCGGTCACTGAAGAGCTGATGCTCGACTACCTCTTCGAGCTACCCGATCGCAAGCGGTCCGGTAACTGGGTGGTCACCGAAGCCGTCGTGGATGGACGGCAAAACCTCTTCACGTCCCGTTCCCGACGCCGCCGCGAATCGGCGTAATTCGCAGGCGGGCAGTCGATACGGTTGCACTTCGCCTGTCAAGACCGCCCCGCCCGTCACCGATGACGCTAACACTAACAATGGGCCGCGCCCGGAGGGGGCGCTCCCGTCTGCCAGTCGCGTGAAAGGCGAAGCCAGATGGCCAATGTCATCTCCATCATGTGCCCCAATCTGACCTGCCGAGCGGTGCTGCGCGTGCCGCAGCAGACACGTGGAAAGAAGGTGCGCTGTGCCCAGTGCGGTACGACGCTGACCATTCCCAAGTCCGGAACCGCCCCGCCCCCGGACCGTCTCTCCGATCTGCCCGCCCGGCCGCCGAAATAGCGACCCCGCTCAATACGGCCCGTTTCGTTACCGCGCCTGGGGGTTGCATCGACGTGCTACCAGCATTGAAAACGATGATCGTGTGTGTCGGTGCGACGTCCAGTGGCCGCGGGAGCGCACCTCCGGCTTGGTTCCCTGGGATCGGCTTTAGCGTAGATCCGGATCCTTTCGATATTCACGAACGAGAGCGGCACGTCCGGTGTCCGCGAACTTTCTCGTAGGACCCGATCGACGTGACCGCACTGGACACTCATTCCGACGCAACCCGTATCGCCTCTGATCCGGGTGGCTCTAATCCCTATCAGGAACCGGATTCCCTGGGCGTGGCCGACGGCGATGCCCCATGAACGAGTCGCCGCAATGTCTGGCCGTGATGTATCACTACGTTCGGGATGCCGACGCAAACGCTGACGGCGGTGACGGAATCGTCGCCTTGCATCCTGTCGATTTCGCAGGCCAACTCGATCGCCTGTGCGCCGATCTCGAGCCGGTGGACTGGCAGCTTCTCGATGCCTGGTATCACGGCCGCGCGAACTTGCCCGAACGATCCTTCCTGCTGACGTTCGATGACGGTCTGATCGATCACGCGGACGTGGTAGCGCCGATCCTCGAGCGACGGGGTTTGCGGGGCGTGTTCCTGGTCTCCACCGAAAGCATCGTCGAGCGGCGGCCGGCGCCGGCCCACCAACT
This sequence comes from Planctomycetota bacterium, assembly GCA_022562105.1. Classification (GTDB taxonomy): domain Bacteria; phylum Planctomycetota; class Phycisphaerae; order UBA1845; family UBA1845; genus JADFPW01. Next base: position 2,504 of record JADFPW010000280.1, on the reverse strand, counting down.
GCACGCGCTGCTGTCCGCGCTGGGGGCCGATCAACTGCGCGAGACTCTACTCGCCCGATTGGCCGACGTTTCCAATGATCGATGGCATCTGACACAGGCTGATCGGAGTCGCGTCGACTCGATCTACCATTACGAGTCGCCGGTGCGAGCCGAGATCAAATACCTGATTCACTACAAGCTATCTTCAGACTTGAGGGACGACGTGCTGGGCCTGTTGTGTGCTGCCCATCTCGGCCCTGCCACGCTACTGGCCTCACGATGGTACCTGACCATCGATCAGTTACGCGACTTGCAGTCGGCCGGTCATACGATTGGCGGGCATGGACATCGTCACGAACCCTATGCCCGACTGACGCCCATTCAGCAACAGCACGACGCCATCCGGTCCATCGGCCTGCTCACCGAGCACTTGGGCGCCGGTTCGAGGCCGTTTTCCTATCCCTTCGGAAGCATCGGCGATTCGGCGGTGCATGCGTGTCAAGAGGCTGGGTTCACGGCGGCGTTTACCACCGTTCCGGCCTGGATCGACGCCCAATCCGATCGATTTCGGATGGGGCGAGTCGACACCATCGCCGTCGATAACTTCCTGGAGACACACGAATTATGTCCACGCTAACCGTTGACCGAACGAGTCCATCGACCACTAGCCCCGCGGCATCGACGGGCGAGAAGCTTGGCGCGTACTTGCGTGCATTCTGGCTTCGCCCGGAGAACGCCATGTGGATGACGTTGCGGAGCGACGCCCTCACTTGCAGTTCGACTCCCTGCTACGACCTCGACCTGGGATGCGGGGACGGCGTGTTCAGCTTCATTCATGCAGGGGGGCGCATCGATCCGGCGTTCGACGTCTTTCACTCCGTCGGCTCGGCTGTGGGAATCAACGGCAAACGGTCCGACATGTTCGACCATGTCGATGAGCACTACGAGCCGGTCATCACCCGCCGGCCCGACGAGGTGATCCGAACTGGCACCGACTTGAAACCGACCCTGTTGGCCAAGGCGTGTCGCCTGGACCTCTACCAAGAGCTCGTGCAGCGCGATCTCAACGAACCGCTACCCTTTCCCGACGAGTCGTTCGAGACGGTGTACTGCAACATGGCCTACTGGGTCCGCCACGTGGACGGACTGCTGGCCGAGATGCGTCGAGTCACCGTGTCGGGCGGACGCGTTCTACTGCACGTGAAGCTGGACGCCATCCGCGACTGCACGCTCGCCACACGGGCAGGCGACCTCGGCGCGGAGTTCCTGGACATCATTGGCCGCGATCGTTTCGACTCCTGGCCCACGCTCGCCGACCGGTCCACCTGGGAACACCGCTTCCGCCATGCCGGTTTGAATATCGAGCAGGCGATCCCGTTGGCCACCACGACCCACGCCCATCTCTGGGACGTAGGTCTGCGTCCGATCGCCCCGCTTCTGGTCCGAATGGCCAACGGCCTCGATCCCGTGGAGCGCGCCGGCATCAAGTCCGAATGGGTCGAGCTCTTCCACACGTTGGCCGAACCCTTGTGCTGCCGCGATTTGGATCTCGTCGCAGGCGGAGGAACGCCCGTCGAGATGCAGTATGAACTGCGTCCAGGCTGACAGTCCGTTGAAACGGTAGCGGCCTGCGCCCCCGCAGGCCGCTGGTTTTTGAGGGTGGCACGGTCTGGTACTCCAGGCCGTGGAGATCGCTGACAATTATCTTCAGGCCCCCACGGCCTGGAGTACCAGACCGTGCCACCCGCCCAGTTCGCCCGCTCGGCTAACTTCACTCCCGCACTTTTCGGACGTAGGTTTGGGCGCTACGATCTTCCGATGAGTGATTGGGGGCGTCAGCGCTTTGGAGATTCCGATGCGGCGACGGTTGATCCTGGGATTATTCGTGCTTGTGTTCTCGTCAGCGGCGGGAGATGGGCGCGCCCAATTGGGGGAGTTAGTTGAGTCGGTGGATATTTCCGACCCGGCGGCGTCTCCCATCCAACGGCTGGTGGCGGCTGACGATCTGCGCATCAGCGGTCGGTACGAAGAGGCTATTCGAGAATACGTGGCGCTGGTTGCGGTCCCCGAGCACCGACTGGCGGCTACGCTCGGGCGGGCAGAGTGTCTGCGACGGATGGGGTCGTATACCGAGGCGCTGGCGGCGCTGAACGAAGGCAGCGATCTGGGCAGCGCGTCAGCGGACTGGCATGTGCAGGTCGCTGAAGTGATGACCCTCACGGGCCGCTACGCCAACGCGTTGGAGCGGGCCAGGCAGGCCATCGTGTTGGACGGCGACCACGTATCGGCTCATTACCTGCGAGGTCGGTTGTTGGAAACGCTGGGGCGGCGCGACGACGCGATCGATGCCTACCGGTGGTTCGAGGATCGGCTAGTCCGAGGGATTCCGACCACCGCACCGGAGATGACCACCGTTGCGTTGGGCTATCATCGACATGGCGAGCTGACGCGGACCGATCGATCGCCATACGCCTTGCACGAGCTTCTCCAGGCCGCCTAAACACGCGTGGACCGGACCTGAGGGC
>JADFPW010000279.1 GCA_022562105.1 Planctomycetota bacterium | reverse complement strand
CCAGCGTGATGATCAGAAGGTACTCGCGCGACCGCCGGCTGGCATGGTGTCGCCAGACGCCGACTAGGGCCAGCGGAACGAAGAGAATGTAGGGGAAGGCGCCGAAGAGCAAAACCGGGCCGTAAAAGGAAGCTCGCTCGATCGCCCTCGTCCAAAGGGCCGTTTCTCCCGTCGTGGTTTCCGCCCCGCGTGTTCCCGCCGCTTGGGCTGCCATCAGCTCGAAGACCTCGAAAACCGCTTTCGGGCCGATCTCGATGAACTGATAGATATGCCACACCATCCCCAACGGGCAGATCCAAAGCATGGTCTGGATCCACCGCTTGATGTGTTGGCGATGCTTCGGCATCAGGACGAAGAACGCCGCCTCGAGCACCACCACGACCGTCACGACGGGTAGCTTCACGGAGATGAGCAGAATTACACCCAGGTGGTGCGGAACAAAAGACCGATTCTCGCGCAGCGCGCGCATGAACCGGTAAACGATCCACACCAGAAGAAGCGTGAGGATGGCGTCCATTTCGCCGGTGCGGGCTCCGTGCAAGAACACGAAGTGGTAGGTGAACATCAGAAGCAAGGCCGCCAGCAGCGATTCCGCCGAGGTCATGAATTGGCGGCCAAGCCGATAGGTGAGCAGCACCGCCAACATTCCGCAGGTGGCGGAGATCACTCGCATGGTCCAGTAGTTGTCGCCCGCGACATAGATGATCGCCGCCCGAGCCCAGACCTGAAAGGGGGAACCCAGGAACGTCTCGTAGACCCGCAACTCGCCCATCCATTGGATGGTCAGCCAGTCGCCGGAACGCACCATGTTGTACGCCGTATGCTGGAAGAACCCCTCGTCTCCGTTGACCATCCCGTAGTTGCCCAAGTTGAGAAAGAAAACCGGGGCCGACAGCACCACCAGCAATGGCACAGGCCACCAGGCTCGGCGTTTGAGCATAGGGATTCGGAGGGCTGGATTATCCAAGACCATGGCTCCGGTCGAGGGGTTGATCCGACGGGGGGGATGGATCGACAGCGTTTTCGTTGGGCGGATCTGCCACGACCTGCGATTCGGCGGGCGTTTCTGGAGAGCTCGACGCGCCGCCGTCTGCTGGGTTAGGTTCAGTCTGCAGTGGCTCGGTCTCGCGAGCGTCTTCTTCGTCGTCACCAGCGTAGCCGAGGCCTCTGAGCTGCCGGCTCATCGATTGGGGGATCTCGTCTTGGGAACGGAGGACTCGTCCGCTGGAGATATCATCGCCGAGCTTACGACTGGCGTGCAGATGGTCGTCCAGCAAGTCGCGCAGGCGTGTTCTCTCCTTCGGATGGGCGGTGACCACGTTGTGCCGCTGGGCGGGATCGTCGTCCATGTTGAAAAGCGCTTCTTGCCCTAGCTCTTCGTTCCAGATCAGGTGCCACGGGTGAAGGTAGACCGCCCAGATGGTGTGGCCGTCCAGGCTGAGCTCCGAGTAGACGGCTCGTGGCTCCGGTAGGTCATCGAACAGGGGTCGTCCCTGCGCCCAATCGGGAACGGATAGGCCCGCTTCGGCCAGCATGGTGGGGATGATGTCCACCGTGCTAACGGGGCGGGCCACCCGCACGCCACCGTCTGCCCGAGTCGGATCGTACCAGATCAGGGGGACATGCACCGACTCGACGTAGAGGGCCTTGCCGTGCCCTCGAGTTCCGTGCTCCCAGAACTCCTCACCATGATCGGACGTGCAGACGACGATGGTGTTGTCCGCCCGCCCACTCGACTGGAGATGCTCCAGTAGCTGCCCCAGCGTGTGATCGTTGTACGCCACCTCGGCATCATAGAGAGATCGCAGGCGAGCCTTGTCCGCAGGACGAAGATCCTCCCTGTTCATGCCTCTCGGGCCAATCCCTGGGCGGATTGGACCGCGGTAGCCTGGATCGCCATATCTATCGAATTCGGCAGCCGGGTCGTAGGGTGCATGCGGATCGATAGCCAGGGCGACCACGAAGAAGGGCTTGTCATCGGCGTGGCTATCAAGCCATTGGGCGATCGCAGCGTGCAACTCATCGGAAGGAACCTTCAGTTCCTTGGACGCCACACGGGTCTTGTCCTCCCACTCGCCGAACTGCTCGAAGAAGTCGAAGCTGGGACGAAAACCCCAGAACGCCGCCGTATTGGGGTTGGTGGTGAAGCTGGCGGTTCGGTAGCCATTCCGGCGGAGTAACTCCGTCAGCCGCGGAACGTCCGGCATTTGCGCCAGGCGCTCAGCGGTGTGGTGAGCCGTCGGGTAGAGGCCCGTCAGAATCGAGGCCATCGATGCCCGGGTCCACGACGACGGGGCCATAGCCCGCTCGAAAAGCACGCCTTTGGCGGCCAGGGCATCCAAGGTCGGCGTCTCCACGGTCGGGTTGCCATAGCACCCCAGTGAATCGGCCCGCAGCGTGTCGGTAACGTAGAGTAGAAAATTCGGACGACGGGCGGTGCCGTTGGTGACCGTGCCGGCGGCCTGATCGCGCGAACATGCCCCGGTCGGGAGCAAGAACACGAGGCAGGACAGACCGATGACCATAGCCCGATAAACGGCGTGGGGCTGTTGGTTCTCCGCGCATGCCGTAGATCCACTTCGATTCATCAGCCCCATCCTCATCACATGGATATCTTCACACAGGCGAATAATGCCCCAAAACACCCTTCGGTTTCGCAGTTTCCCCTAGGATGCGTGCGATTGCGCCTTCGTGCGTGGCTGCGCCTTCACCACAGCTGCGCTGGATGCAGTGTCTGCCGTCGGCAACTCAATCCTCGCTTGTTGGGTGTCCTGCCCCAAGGACAGCGGTTCCGCGTGGAGAACTTCCAAAAGCCTACCCAATCTATCGGAATGGGTCAAATACCGGGGTGAGCTTGGTCGACGGGGCAGTCCGCGGAGACATGGTGAAATGTTGTGGATCAGGGTTTGATCAGGCGGCTTTCCTGCGGGCTCGCTGACGTCGTATCAACAGCTACCGGTAACCAGTAGCCGACCGTCAGTTCCAGCACCCCCAAGTCGAAGTAGCTTTCGGCGACATCCTCGAATGCGCGTTGGCCGTCGGTCCCCTCCACATTGTGATTGTGATAGAGGTGGTCCTCGTGACCGGGTTCTTCCGGCAGCGGGTTGTGGAAGAAGTAGCTGCGGTTGATTACATAGAGATCCAGCCAGCCGTCGTTATTGTAGTCGCCGCAGACCGCCGCGGACGTTCGTTGCTCGGGATCGCCGGCCACGCCGATTTCGGCGGTCACGTCGGTGAAGATCCACCCGTCGGCCCCGTCCGACCCGTCGTTGCGGAACATGATGTTGTCGCCACGGTTCAGGACGTACAGGTCGTAGTCACCGTCGTTGTCGTAATCGCCCCACGCCCTGCCGGCACCGAGGATGTCGAGGTCGTCCGGGTCGCCGATGTGATGGGTGAAGCTGACACCCTGGGCAACAGTCTGATCGCTGTAAAGGTCACCGGCCTGTCCGGCCGTAATACCCGAAAGAAACGCCATCACACCAATGGGCACGATAACTTTAGTCACCTTCAACCCCTCTAACGGATTGAAAGCTCCGTCATTTCCCGAACTTGGCTGCAACCGTCGAATAGGTTCGTTGTGATTCGAGGAGCCGGCAATACCGGCAAGCCGTGGAGTACTACCAAAATCTGTCAGCCGTCCCCATGCCCATGCCGGATGGGGCGGCGCCGCCGTTCGCCTGGACCCTCCAGCCGACGGGGGCGACGTTTGATCCGCCGATCCAGATCATCTATCCGAACATTAGCGGATTGCCCACCGGTTCGATTGCCTGTTTTCTAAGTTTCAACCACGACACCATGAGCTTCGAGATCATCGCCGGCAGGTCGGTGACCGACGATGGGCAGTGCATCGTGAGCGACCCGGGTTCAGGGATCACGGTGGCTGGTTGGGGATGCGCCTGTCCGGCGTGCTCGGTCACCGGAGATTGCTGCAGCGTGGCCGGCGCGGCGACCGAATCCCGACGGGCCGAGAGGGGGGCGGATGTTTGATGCTCCGCGGAAACGGGCCGGAATCGTTGTCGTGGAAGCGTCAAAGGCCGGATTGGCATCCCGGCGTCCCGGGAGATAGGGAAAATTGACCCGATTCGGGGCGGTCCCGACGTACGCCGGGATCGTTCTCGCTTGAATCGAGTGGGTGATCCGGGTACGATAGGCGGGTTGGGGCTCGATAGCTGGGAAGTGTCGGATTGATGTCTCTTTTCAGGAGGAGTACCAGCCATGTCTACCATCGGAATTCGGATAGCGTGCATCGTTGGCCTGGCCGTTTCCCTTGGGACGGCGCAGCAGGCCCAAGCAGGGACCATCATCCCCATCGAGCAAACTCGCAACGTGAGCGGCTTCGTGATCGTTCCGCACTGCGGCGGGGGTGCCGACGACGATGATGAAGCCGATGGGTTTGATCCCTTCGACGGTGCTGCAGAAGCGGTATTGGGTTGTTCGCTTGCCAGCGGCGCCGCACTGGCCGATCAGCAGTCGGAAATCGGTGCATCCTCGCTGACCGCTGCGGGGACGTCGTACTCCGAAGCGAGCGCGGGCGTTGAAGATACCATCCATGCCATCGCCGGGTCGTTCTTTGCGGTAACGTTCGAGCTTGCCTCACCTAGCCGTTTCCTGTTGGAGGGCGTGATCAGTGCGGATACTTCGGAAGATCTGACCATTGGAGCCTTCGCCGAAGTCAGGCTCACGTTGGCCCCTGACAACGAGATCATCTTCGAACATACGTTGAATGCCGGCCCGGGCGAGCCCGAATCCGAAGAGTTTGAGGAAGCCGGCATGCTCGATGCGGGTGTCTACACGCTTCGCACTCAAGCAGCGACCTTCATTGATAATGACGTGCCCCCTAGCCTGCTTGCTGAAGCGTCCTTCGATTTGGCATTCAACGTGGCGACGGCGGACTGCGAGGGCGATGCCAACGGCGACGGCGTGGTGGACCCGCTGGACAGCGGTTTCGTGCTGAGCCGCTTCGGCTGCCCGGTCGGCGAAGGTGATCCGGATTGCGACACAGCCGACCAGAACGACGACGGCCTCGTCGACCCACTGGATGTCGGGTTCATCCTGGCCCGGTTCGGGAAGTGCGAATAAACCAAGCTCGAGTTTGGGGCGGGCGGGGGATAGAAATGGAGGCCGCATTCACGATCGAGAGCTGCGGGCGGCTGGAAGGCTCTGGGTAACGACCAAGCTAGCCGGGGGCCGGCAAGGGAGTTTCAATCTCAGGTCCGGCGCCCAACCGCCGCCCTGGGGGCGCGAATGGTTATGCGGCACTCGCATTCGCCTCCGCAACAGATGCACCTATCAGTTAGGGCGTTGAACATCTGGGCTGCCATCTTTGTGAATGACTACCGTTTGCTTCTCTCCGGTCAAATCGAATTCCTGCACCATGAAGCAATCGGCGGCGTTCCCCGATCACTCGGGTTACCGTCCTTTCCGTCAGACACGCTTCGTTTGACCAGGCGCTTCGTTTTTGAGGCGGACTCTCGTCACGCAGCGCCCGATGCGACCGTCAGGGAGTGGCCCATCGCCTCAAACGCCGCTACGAAGGAATGGGTACGGACGAGCCTGGGCCGCGCTGGTACATCTCGACCAATTCTCTGAGACGATGTGCGATGTCCGGTGTCAGCGCCTTTGGCTGCAGACGCCAGCGCCAGTTCCCGCGAGCCGACGCGGGGCGGTTCATGCGAGCACGTGAGTCCAAACCCAGTACATCCTGCACGGGCACGATGGCCAGATCAGCCGGGGAGCCGTAGGCCGAGCGTATCAGCGCCCAATGAACCTCCGCGGGAACGCAGTGAAGATACGCAAGAACTCGTTTTCGCTCGCCGACCGAATGCCGACCATTGCGACCGGTGAAGGCCACAGGTTGCAAACCTGTGCCACACTCGCGGCGGGTCAATTCGGCAAACCAACCGACGGCCGTGTCTGTGTCGTGGGTCGAGGGTAACAC
>JADFPW010000278.1 GCA_022562105.1 Planctomycetota bacterium | reverse complement strand
CGGGCGAAGAGCCGACGTGATCGGCGGCCGCCGCCGTGGAACTCGGGGTCCCGGCGTCGGCGCCACCACCGACCGCAAACCCGAACACATGACCACTCGTTGGGTCGTCCGTCTCTTGCCCGGCGTCGCCTTCGGCCTCGTTCTTTGCCGACGGATCGGTACGCGGAGAATCCAGTGGCGCGAACAGCCAGCCGAAGGCTTGGATGATCAAGGATACCGCGGCCGCGACGACACCAGCCTGCCAATAGACTGGATCGGTTCCCTCGCTGAAGATCGCGGCGAGGATGAGGCCGAATAGGCCCACGGATATCGCGCTACCCACGCTGAGTTCACCGCGCGCACCGGACCGCAGTCGCTCCCGCCAGTCCGACATCACCGCGACGATGAGCAGAGCGCCCAGCAGGGCAACTCCCTCCTTGTCGAATCTGAAGGACGACAGCATTGGCGCGCAGGCGATGGCCATTAGGGGAAGGCAGCAGCCAAACGTAACCACTCGTCTCGCCCAATTCGGATGACTGCGCGACGCCATGCGACGCAACCACGCGTGGGCTCCCAGCAGGCCGCCGGACATAGCCGGCACCAGCAACGCCGACGTAATCCAGACTTCCTCAGCACGTCCGCTGGCCCCGAACAGGATCGCCACACCGACGGTCAGTCCGACCGCCATGATCCCCGACAGCACCATGCGTTCGCGCCGTTCCCGAACAGTCTTCGGCAGGGCCATGCCCCTGGGGGACTCGCGCCCAGCGAGTTTGTCCATCTTGCGCTGAATCTTCGAGTCGATACGTTGCGCCTTCTTGGTCAGGCGCTTACCGAGGCGCTCAGGCGCTGTTTCCCACGGCCGGCGTACGGGTTCGGTCGCCCGCGGCTCGTTGGGTCGGTCGCCCCTGCCAACGAGCGGCACAGTTTCAGCCAGTCCCCTCGGATTGGGTGAGGGTACGGGTGAGGCCTGCATCTGCGCCGTGGCCCGCCGGGCGACGCCGCTCAGACTGCTGGGGTTGAAACCCGCCATGCTCGCCTGGATCTCTTCTTCGCCGAAGACATCTTCGACCATTTCTTCGACGGTCGCATAGCGATCGTTGACGTCTTTGGCCAGCGCTTTGCGAATGACCTCACCGAATCGGGCGGGCAGCTCGTCCACTTCCGGCTGGGCGGTTAGATGCTTCATCAGCACCTCGCCCATCGACGAACCCTCGAAGGGCACGCGACCGAGCAGCATCTCGTAGAACATCACGCCCAGGGCGTAGATGTCGATTCCCCGCGAGTAGTTCCCGCTGCCGACTTCCGGAGCCATGTAGTGGACCGTGCCGACGCTGGCGGTCTGAGCGCTGTGACGCGAGACGGAGATGAACTTGCTCAATCCGTAGTCGCCGATTTTGACGTAGCCGTCTTCGTAGAAGATGTTGCCCGGCTTGAGGTCGCGGTGAACGATGCCCCGATCGTGCAGGTAACTGAGCCCCTTTCCGATTTCCCTCAGCAGGTAGGCGGCCTTCTGCGGGCCCAGGCCATTGGGTTCGGCCACCAGCAGATCGCGCAACGACGGGCCCGAGATGTACTCCATGACAATGAAGTAGTCGCCCTCGGCGCTTTGTTTGACGTCGAAGATCGAGACCAAGTGCGGACTCTTGAGGTTCATGCACTGGGAAACCCCGCGAAGCTCGACCTCCGGGTTGCTCTTGAGGTATTTGAGGGCGACCTCGCGCCCGCCGTCGCTGATGGCGTAGTACACCTCACCGAATCCGCCTTGCCCGACGGCTCGTTGGATCGCATAGCCCTCGAGCGGGCGATCACCGTGTTGGAAGGTATAGGCCAACTGATTAGTGCCCTCGTTCGATCCTGAGCGGCAGATGCGGGCATCCGTCCCGGCTCACTGCATTTGACCGTTTGTCTATCATACTCGTTTTTTCCGGCCGGTAGTCGCCTGAGGCTCCCAGGTCTTGACCACGAATCCCATACCCTCGATTTCCATGGACTGCCCCAGTTCCACGAGTTCCGCCGGTGGGGCTGACTCACCGGGTCGGCTCGCCGGGCGGATCCACAGCCGACCCTCACGAACCAGCAGAACCAGCTCGCGCGTGCAGGTGGGACAGCCTATGTGGACGTTGCGCCCGCTGCCGACGACTGCATGGTCGGCGAACAGGACGACGCGACGGACGTCGTGGGGCAGCTTGGACGAGTCGCTCAGATCGATGATCGCACTGGCGCTCTTGCGACTGGGCAGGCGGAAGGTGAACTTGGCCTTGCGCCCCAGGACGACGCGATCGCCGTCTCGCAGCAGATGGTGCCGTGTGGGTTTCCCGCCGACGGTGACCTCACGCGACGCGATCAGGAAATAGTCCTGGTCGATCCGCCCCAGCTCGGCGTGGTGCTCAGCCAAGTCGGAATAGATCGGGATATCCGGCGGTTTGGAAGCAACGGCCCGACCGATGGTCGCTCGATCACCGCGCAAGAGCAGGTAGCTTCCGCCACCCTCGATCAGGAGCAACAGTCGCTCGGGAAGCGCCGGGGCACCGTGCCCCTCACCTACCGCATACGCGGTCAAGGAGCGCGTCTCGATCCCAGGAGGCGAAACCGCCAACGAGCCGCGAGCTTTCCCGGCGCGCCGGGACGCGGTGCCGGGCCCCGTGCCCACCTGCTGATGCCCGGACGGCGGACCCAGCGGACCTGCTCGGAGCGAGGCCAATACGTCGCTCGCACCCCGAAGATCCTGAAGCGTCTTCTTGATCCACACGCTCTTGGGCAGCAGCCGATCCAAACGGATCAGCTCCTGAATCGTCGTTTCATAATTACCCGAGCGAAACGCGCCCCGCGCCGCCCGGGCTGCATGGACCATGTCCTCCGCCTCCCGACGCGCTGGATCGTGCCTGCCCACGTCGGCGAGGCACGACAGTGTCTCCTCAGCCCGACTCAGATGTCCGTCCCGAAGTGCGGTCACGGTGTTATCGACGACGGCCTTACAGAGACGACCTTCCAATCCTGCTACGATTGGTGAGTCCGCATGCAACGTCCGAGCACGACGAAAGCACGCTACGGCCGCGGCCAGGTGTTTCTGGTCGATCATCTTTCCGGCACGTTGGAATTGGGTAGCGGCCTCGGCGGCCCGGCGATCGGCTTCCTCTTTGAGCCGGCGGACTTCCTGATCCTGTAGAGGTGCGTCGTCGAGCAGACGGCGTCCGGCAGCGACAGAGCCGGCTTCGAGCCGTGCCCGGGCTGCGGCCAATCGGACACCCTGCTGATGGGCGGCTCGCTCGGTAGCGGCGCTGACCGCTTCGATGTTGCGGCGTAGCTCGGCGATCCGTTCGGCCATGATGCCTCCCGTTTCAGCCTTCTGCAGATCGGCCAGGGCTTCGACGAACCGATCTTCCGAGGCGTGCGATTCGGCGCGTTCGATGAGTCGAGCGGTCAGCTCTTTGAGCAGCTCGACGGCCCGCGAGTGGCCAGCCAAGTCGGCGGCGGATGCCAGGCGATGGGCCTCGTCGAGTTGGCCGTCACGGAGGGCATGCTCCGCTGTCTTGAGCCGTAGAAATCGAAGCCGCCCAAACATCCAAATCAACTCCCAGGACGGCGAACCGAGCCGTCGCCTTGTTGTTCGACTCCTGGGCAGCGATATTCGCCACTGGTCCTGCCATTGAAATGCGTCTCGAAAGCGAACACTTCGGTCCGTCGCCAGTCTGGGTCAGAATATTATCACATTTTATCGCTATTCTATTGACACGCTTGCAATGACATGCTAAGTTCGGGAAATGTTAGGTATGGGGATGCCTGGAGGGCTGGTGGAAATGCTCGAAAGAGGGAACAGGCCGACTGTGACTACGATACGCCAACGATGGGCCAGCCGGTCCATTCCCATTTCCCGACGCATAGCTGAGGTATCGCTTCAGTTCGGCCTGGGGGCTGACACGATCCATTCGACGGTGGGGCCGGCCCGGATTGTCACGGGTCCGGGGCGATTGGTGGCCCTGGTCGGCCCGTCCGGCGGCGGCAAATCCTCGGTGCTGGCCGGCCTCAAAGCCCGTTTTCCGAACGCTTGCGAAGTGCAACGGGTGCAATTCCCTGCGGATCGATCGGTCATTGATGCCGTAGCGAGCCATCGTCCGCTTTCCGAGGCACTGTCACTGGTGACGGCCTGCGGGCTGGGGGAGGCTCGCCTCTGGGTGCGCCCGTTCGATTCTCTTTCCGACGGAGAGAAGTTTCGAGCCCGACTGGCCCGGGCGGTGGGATTGCATCTGCGCGGCGACGCAGCCAGCCCCCTGCTCTGCGACGAGTTCTGCTCCGGGCTTCATCGACGGGTGGCCCGGGCCATCGCCTACAACTTGCGGAAGCTGACGACACGCCGGCGACTAAACGTGGTCGTCGCATCCAGCAACGAGGACGTGCTCACCGATCTGCAACCGGATCAGGTCGTCTATCTCGGATCCGACGGCACGAGCCGGTGCATCGAGCGACCGACAACCTCGCGTCCGGTCTCCTTTCGGCGGCGATTGCGAATCGAACGTGGGAGCAAGAGAGACTACGACGCCTTCAGCGCCATGCACTACCGAACGGGTGAGGAGCTCGGCTTCGTCGATCGCGTTTACGTGCTCCGCGACGGTGCCCAGGGCGAGCATCTCGGCATCGTCGTCTACGCCCACGGCCCGTTAGAGCTATCGCTGCGGAACCGCGCTACCCAGGGCCGATTCAAGTGCAATCCCAAGAGACTCAATGCCCAGTTGCGTATTCTCCGACGCCTGGTGGTTCATCCGGACGTTCGCGGGTGCGGGCTGGGACACTATCTCGTGCGGGAGACATTGCCTCTATTGAAGAAGCCGTTCGTCGAGTGTCTGGCGGGCATGGGGACGATCAACCCCGTTTTCGAGAAGGCGGGCATGCAGCGGATCGGCTGCTGCCCGACCACCCCGGGACAACGAGCCGCCATGCGTCGATTGGAAGAGTTCGGCGTGGATCCGCTAGGGCCCGAGTTCGTCGCCCAGGTGTGTCGGCGTCCTCGGGTGCGGCGCCTGGTGACAGACTTTGTCACTCAATGGTACACCGCGACCACCGCGGCCGGCCCGGAGCGCACGGCTCGTCAAAGCCCGCAGTTCCTGGCCCGGACGTTCCGCAGCCTGATCGGATCGCGACCGGTCTACTACCTCTGGCATCACAAGGGAAAGCCGTTCGACGCGGTGCCGGATTCCGGTCAAGACGAGTCTCCAATCGTGGGCCCCCAATCCAATCGAAATCGCAAGCGAAAGGAACAGCATCCATGACATCGCCCTCTTTCCTCACCTCCTTCCTCCAGCGGATTTCCGGTCCGTTGCGCAGTCGCAAGACGCGTGTGGCGCTGGTCACGGTCCTGGCAGCCTTTGCGGCTGAGTTCGGGATCGGTGTCAGCGACGAACTCCTCCTGGCCCTGGTCGGGATTGGTGCTTCGTTGATCCTGGGGATCGCCCACGAAGACGCGGGCCGGAAATCCGCCCCTTTCTCTCCTCGCCCCGCCCCGTCGCGCGGGGATCCGGACAAGTGGCCGAGTTAGGTGGCCCGTCGAGATGGCCGCGGTCAGCGCCACCCCAGCCGTAACGCCGCGGCTACGTGGACCCAGTCAAAGGTGTGACACCCAGAACTCGAACGTAATCATGTGCTTCATCGCTCTGCTGGCGATCGTCATCCCCGACGTGCTGTGTCCGGTGGCGCTGGCTGAAAACTTGCACGATACCTTGGTTTCGGACAGTCTCTTGCGGCGGATCTGATAAGCTGATGATTTGGGGAGCCAATCGACGCACCACTAGATCGCGATGATGCTGGAAAGGCGGAAGGCAGAGCCAGCCAAGACGTGCATCGGGAAACTCTAGGGCATGACGAATGGCACTGATTGATCGAATCCGCGTGGGACAGCGCTTCGGCAAGTGGATGGTGATTGGGTTCGGAATTACAGAGGGCCAGTGCCAGCGATACCGTACCTGTCTCTGTCAATGTTCATGCGGGAT
>JADFPW010000009.1 GCA_022562105.1 Planctomycetota bacterium | reverse complement strand
CGACGCCGGAGGGGGTCTCGTACCACGCGATTTTGTCGTCGTTTGCCGAGGCCGAAAGGACGTCATCGCCCCCGTCGCCGTCCCGATTCGCGTCGAAGACCGCCTTCGTACTGCCTGCGTTGGTGGTGACGTTTTGCGGCGGCCTGACACTCCCAAGGCCTGATCTGTTCTCGTACCAGGCGATCTTGTCGTCCAGGGGGGAGGCCGAGAGGACGTCGGTGTCCCCGTCGCCGTCCAGGTCCGCGGCGAAGACGGAAAAGGCGTAGTCTGCCTCGGTGGTGATGATCTGCTGCGGCCCGAAGCTCCCCAGCCCGTCGGTGTTCTCGTACCAGGCGATCTTGTCGTCCACGATGGAGGCCGAAAGGACGTCGGTGTCCCCGTCGCCGTCCAGATCCGCGGCGAAGACGGAATAGGCGGCGTCTGCCTCGATGCTGATGATCTGCTGCGGTCCGAAGCTCCCCAGCCCGTCGGTGTTCTCGTACCAGGCGATCTTGTCGTCACTACTGGATGCCGAGAGGACGTCGGTGTCCCCGTCGCCGTCCAGGTCCGCGGCGAAGACGGAAGTGGCGTAGTTCGCCGCGGCGGTGATGATCTGCTGCGGTCCGAAGCTCCCCAGCCCGTCGGTGTTCTCGTACCACGCGATCTTGTCGTCATAGCGGGATGCCGAGAGGACGTCAGTGTCCCCGTCGCCATCCAGGTCCGCGGCGAAGACCTGTGCGGCGCCGTCCGCCACCGTGGTGATGGTCTGCTCGATCAACGCGACGTCACATTCGTCAGGACTACCATTCCCGTTGCAGTCTTCGCTGGTCCCCGCGGCAATGTCGCACGCGTCCGGAATGGCGTTGGCGTTGCAGTCCTCGCTGGTCCCTGCGGCAATATCGACGTCGTCTGGAATCCCGTTGCCGTTGCAATCCGGCTCACACTCATCGGGAACGCCATTGCCATTGAGGTCTTGGCTCGTGCCATCCGCAATATCGCAACTGTCCGCCACTCCATTGCGGTTACAATCGGGTTCACACTCGTCCGGGACTCCGTTTCCGTTGCAGTCGTCACTTCTACCTTGGGCGATGTCCTGGTCGTCGGGAATGCCGTTACCGTTGCAGTCGTAAAACTCGTAGGCACCCATATCGACAACGGGCGGACCTAGCGTCCCGGGATTCCCTGTGTCCTCTGTCGACGGGTTGTCTAGAAAGCGAGGCTTGGCGTCGAGATCGTAGGGAAGCGGTTCATCCGTATCGCCGTCATCGTCCAGGTCGAACTCGTCAGCAGGGACAGCGTTGTTGTCGGCAGCGTCAATACACGGGGAGCCCAGCGTCAAGCGGATGTCATCATCCTCCGTACCGACGATATCATCGACTCCATCGGCATCCACAAACAGGGGATCATCGCCGATGTTGCCGATCCCGCCGAGGTCACCGGTGAGTCCTTGAATGCACGTATAGTTGACGTCCGCAGTCACTCCACTGACGTGGAGCTGCGCCCCCTCTTCCATGCCTTCGCTATCGCCATTGCCCCATAAGACACAATTGGACAGAATGGCGTCGCTGCCCAGATGAATGCCGCCACCCTGCCCACCCGACGTGTTCCCGCTGAATGTGCATTGGGTCAGCGTCGATTCGCTGTAGTATGAGCCGGAGAAGAAGCCTCCACCGTCTCCTCCAGCAACATTGCCGCTGAAGACACAGTTGGTCAACGCGGAATCGCTGACGTAGCTCGCGAACATCCCCCCGCCGGCAAGATCTGCCATGTTGCCCAGAAACGAGCAGTTGATTAGGGTCGTCGTAACGTAGTCCAAGGAGTAGATGGCCCCGCCGTTCTCCCCGGCCGTGTTTCCCAGGAAGGCGCATTGGACTACGTCGGGATCTGAGAAGGATACGTACTCCTCACCCAGGTTGTATATCGCCCCACCGCTGCTCGACGCGGAGTTCTCCACGAAGATGCTGGTCATCACTGTGGGGTGGCTCGTGAGGTTGTACAGCGCGCCGCCGTTAGTTGCCGTGTTACCGATGAACTCACACCGCTCAAGCACTGTGTTCGCATCATTGAACATTCCGCCCCCGGCCCCAGCTGCCACATTCGCGGTGAAGGTGCACTGATCAAGTTCCGGATTACTACGGTCGTCATTGAACATTCCACCGCCGTCGGACAGGGCCACATTGCCGTCTAGCACACATTCCGATAGGACGGGATTGCCGCTTCGGTAGTTGTACATGGCGCCGCCGTCTCCAGCGGTGTTAGCGCAGAAGGTTACTTCGGTGAACCGGGGCGAGCTGCCTGAGTTAGCCACGGCGCCCCCATTCCCGGCGGCGACATTGGCCAGAAAGGTGCAACCGGTGAGCGCTCCGTTGCTTAGCCTGTTGTACATGGCTCCGCCGTCGCCGACCGCGGAGTTGGCGGCGAAGGTACAGCCTATGAGAGTGAGGTTGCCGAGCTCACAGTAGAACCCACCACCGGAATCGTCCGGGTTCTGGGCGTCGGCATTCCCGCCAGTAATGGTGAAGCCGTCAAGCACGGCCGTGGGGTTCGTATTGCTGGCGGTGACGACATGGTAGGCGTTTTCTTTTGTATTCTCCAAATTGGGGCCGTCGTCGCCCTCCAGATCACCGCTCAGGATGGTGACATTCTCAACGGGGTCGCGTTCGTCGAGCTCGGTTTCCGTCCCGGCAAAGCCGCCGTAGACGGCGAGGTCGTTCAGCAACTGGAATGCGGCTGACCGGTCGCTCGGCGTCTGGTTGACTCCACGATCGGGCAAGTAGGTACCTGCAGCGACCCAGATGTCCTTGACCGCTCCGCCGGAGGTGGCCGCATGATCCAAGGCATCCTGGAGGTGCATATAAGCGTCATCCCAGCTCGTTCCATCGTCGCCTCCGGTGGCTGCCGCATCGACCAAGAGAATGGGATAGGCGCACGCATCCGGGAATCCATCGCCGTCTGGATCTTCCAGCGTCCCGTCAGCAATGTCGCACTCGTCGGGAATACCGTTGGTGTTGCAGTCCCCGCTGGTTTCGTCAGCGATATCGACGCTATCGAAAATACCGTTGTGGTTGCAGTCGGCCTGGTACTCGTACACACCTATGTCTACGATAGGTGGGGTTCCATTGCCGGTGTCGTCGGCTGCAGGATCGTCCACGAGACGCGGGTTTCCGTCGAGGTCGATATCGATGTACGGGGGAACCGCCAGATTGCTGCCCGCATCGATGCACGAAGAGCCGGCTCGCAGGCGGAAGTTCTCGTCACCCGTCCCGGGCTCACCATCGAGACCCAGGGCGTTCATGAGGCGGGGATCCGCCCCCGTGTTCCCGATACCCCCGAGCTCACCTGCCCATCCCTGGACACAACTGTAGTTGATCACCAAATCACTCGAGTTGCTGGCGGTAATCTGGGCGGATTCATCAATACCGGTGCTGTCGATGTTTCCCCAAAAGAGACAATTGGTCACCGTGGTGGTTTGTCCCCAATCATATAGACCGCCGCCGGATCCAGAGGATCCGGAGCTGGACACCCAATTCGCTACGAAGGAGCAGTTGGTCAGGATGGCGCTACCCTGATTATTGATTCCGCCGCCGAGCGCGACCGACTCTTCGACGAAATTTCCGCTGAGCAGGCAATTAGTCAGAACGATCGTTGCCCCATAGTCGTTGGAGATCCCGCCGCCACCGTATGCAGAGTTCTGGACAAAGGTGCAATTGGTCATTGTGATAAAGCTCCCATCCCAATTGCGCAAGGCTCCGCCGTCGTCTTCGGCAACATTTCCGACAAACTGGCAGTCGGTCAGGACAGGTGTTCCGAAGGCGCTGTACATTGCCCCACCGTCGCCGTAGGAACCTAGCCACTGAGTGACTGAATTGCCGGTGAAAACACAGCCGGTCAGCGTCGGACTACCGCTAACAGTGTAGAAGCCGCCCCCATTCTTGAAGGAGGCATTATCGGTGAAAGTACATTTGATGAGAGAGGGGCTCCCGTAATTCCGTATGCCGCCTCCGTACAGGTCTGCTTGGTTGCCCGAGAATGTGCAGGCCACGAGTATGGGCGACCCGGAGGAAATGGACAGTCCGCCACCGGCTTCTGCCACGTTGCCCAGCAGGTCGCATTCCGTGATTTGCGCGCTCCCTGAGCCGATGTAGATCGCCCCGCCGAGCGAGTCGGCGCGATTGGCGAGGAGCAGGCAGTTGCCCACCGTTGGGCTCCCGGCTTCAATATGAATACCCGCACCGTTGGCGTTCGACCCGGGGCCGTCCGCATTGCCGGCGCTAATCGTGAAGCCGTCCAGTACGGCGGAAAGGTTAGTTCCGCTGCCGGTCACCACGTGGTAGCTGTTCTCGTCGTACTGCGTGTAGTCGTGGCCATCGTCACCGTTAAGGTCGCCGGTGAGGATGGTCTCGTTGGTCTCCCAGTCACGTTGGTCGCGATTGGTCTCGTCACCGGCGAAACCGCCGTAGAGACCCACTCCGCTGATAAGCTGGTACGTGGCCTCCCGATCGCCGTCGCGTGGCGCCGGCGTGTAGCTCCCTTCGGCCACCCAAAGCTCGTCGCCGGCATCCGCGGCCGCGAGACCATCCTGCAGGTCGTTGAACGCATCGTCCCAGCTGGTGCCGTCGTTTGCACCGGTGGCATCGACATCCACGAATATCACGTCAGCCCGGGCAAGAGAGCCCGTCGTCAGCACCAATCCGCAAATCGTGGCCAGCACGAGAAATGTGTTTCGAGAAGCGGTCATGGAAGAGCCTCCTTGAGAAGAGGGCATCGCATAAGCCAAATTCGCGAGGTGGTCTCGTCGGTTTGCCCGCCGACGCCGCAGGGTATCATACCACACAGCCGTGCCCGAGTGAATAGGGGCCGAATTCTGGCGGCATAGACGCGACTCAGGCGGACCAGGGGGTGATGCCGCGAAACCACCCATGGGAGTCTCGCCGTGGCGTCCTTCTGTGGTTCTGCCATCAACGATGTCCCGTGGAGGTATCTGAGAGCCTATCTGGCCAACTGGAAAGCCGGTTCCACAAGAAAAGTCGGTCCCACAATCCCACCGGGAGGGCGGCTCGATGTCGGCTACGGGCATGCTCCGAATCGGGTCAAGACGAAACCGCTGTCGAGTGGATCGACACGAAGACGGCGTAACAGCCGACTGCCTGCACCTGGCTCGGATCTCTCGATCAATCGACGCCTCTATACTGCGACAAGCTCAACCTACCCATCGGGTGGCCCCCGCACCGTCGGTCGGTTCCCCCGCCCTGGAAACCGAGGCATCGGGCGAAGTTGCCCATGGCTGGAAGTCGAGTTAGCCTGGAGTACGCATCGAATGGCCGATGCTATCCAGACGGATACGGAGGATGCTCATGCTTGCTGTCACGAACAACAGTCTGTTTAGGCGACGTTTCGTTCGCCTGCTTTTCGCTGGCGCCGCCGTGGTGCTCGCCACATCAACGGCCATCGCCCAACCAGGCGGCCTGCACCACCGGTATTGTCCCTATCCGCTGGGTTGTCAGCCCAGCTCGGCCGCCGTGCCGCTCAACGTTGTGCGCCTCTACGAGGACAAAGGATTTGACGGGCGATACGTGGACTTGGCCCTGTCGAACTTCGAGGACAACGAGTTGCATTCGCTTGGCGTGGCGCATTTCGTCAATGAGGCCAGTTCGGCGCGATGGAATCTCGAGCAGGGCGTGATCGTCATTCTCTACGAGGAGGACGATCATCATCGCAAAGGCGAGCAATACCCCATCTGGGGTCGCGGCCAAGACGCCAGCTTCAAGGATGACGCGTTCAACGACGACTCGGCCTCATGGGCATGGTTTTACATCGGCGGAGGACTATCCCCCAGCAAGCACGTTTGTACGCTTTCGTGTCACGATCACTACTACGATCACGACGGTCGGAAGGTGGTGATTCAGAGCGTCCATCGCCATGGACGGGACTGCGGTCACCACTGGTCGGGCAGTCGTTGGCTATTGGCCGTCAGCTCCTTGCTGACCCCATCGACCAGCCACGTGTGTACCCGCTCGTGTCACAATCACTACTACGTGGGCGAGAAACTGGTGGTCATCAAGGGAAGTCACCACCACGACGACCACTGCGGCCATCGCTGGACCGGCAAACGCTGGGTGGTGGTCAGGAAAAAAGGCTAATCTCACCGGCCGTCGCTAACTTGAAGCGCCCGGTGATGTCGAGACTGATGACGGCCACGTGGCTGCCGGCGCGGTAGCGACGGAGCCACACCGGGGCCGATCGGCTCCTTGGAAGGAACGGATCCATGAATCGAATTATCGTCGGGATAAGCATCATGCTGATGACCGGAGTCGCGGGCTGTAGCATCGATCTGGAGGACTTTCTCGATGATCTCGAAGTGCTGGAGATCACCATTGGCGATTCGGTCGGAACGATCCAGACCGTGGATCCGCGATCGACACCGCTTCCCTCCGGCTTGGTAGACCAGCAGGAGACGATCATCATTCACGAAGATGTCATTATCATCACCGACATCTCCGAGGATCTGGTGATCGAGACGTTGCCGGACATCACCCTGCTGGGCTTCCAAAACTTCACCGGATGGGACATCTACCTGGAATACGCCGTCGATGGTGAGTTCCAATCCGTCTTCGTATACGATGGGGAGACGCTTCTCCTGGAGTACCCCTGTCTGTTCCTGATCGAGTTGCTCGAAGAGCAGGATTTCGACCCGTTCACCGGCGAGTTCGTGGACATCTTCGATCTCTCCGGGTCGTTCTTCGAGAATCCGTTCGACTTCGAATGCGGCGACGCCCTGATCCTGACCATCGACGAGGTGTCCATCGTGGCCCAGCCGGAACGCATCAACTTGGTTTTCTGATCGACTCCACGGCAGGAGGGGCTAACTGAGCAGCCGCTTCGCTGGGCCCTGTTTCGGCCCCACCCTCGACGGCTTCGCGGCGAATCCCGGCGAGATAGACGACAGCGACGATCAAGAGGATGACCAGGCCACCGATCACCCAACCGGTGCGGATGGGGCCGATCCTACCTGAATCGTCCGGGGCGTGGCTGGCGATCGCTTCGTTGGACCGCTGAAGTGCAGCGGTGAGCTCAGCCAACTCCCGGGGCACGTCGCCTGGTGAATTGCCGGATGGGTTGGCTTCGCCGGCGGTGGCAGCAGCAAGCAGGTCGGCGCCGCACGACGGGCACGTGCGATCCGGCGGCTTCACGTCAGATTGACATCGCCAGCAGCATCCGACGAACCGGCTGAGACCCGGCGTTTCGGCCGCGAAACGCCACTGATGCTCGGTCGTGGGGCCGCGGACGATTGTCGTACGAACCAACACGCCCCGCTTGGCCTGGCGGATCAGGCGCTCCAGCGTTACCCCCGGGAACGGCCGTACGTGCTCCATCACATACCAAGGTCCGGCGTGGGCCCGCATCCGATCCACCATAGGCTGGCTCAGATCCTGGCCGCACAGTTCGCATTGACTCGACGAGCGATCGACCAACTCGCCACAGGAGATGCAGGGAATCGACTCGCCGTGCCAGACGCGGCGCCCCAGGTCACTCAGCGGGCCGATGCCCCGCTGGGCGGCGGTCTCCAACACGCTCAGATTCGAGTAGCGCGCATCACTTCCGCCTTCGACCGGTTCGACTGAATCTATGCTCTTGTCTGACATTTGGTTCTGCGCTCGTTCGGTCTACTGATGGTAGCTGTCGGATTGCGAGTCGGCAACCGAAGCGGAGGCCCAGGCGACGACCCTCGGGTTGACCGTCCCGACCCATCGAGCAACCATGGTCGGGTGATCAGGGCAGACGACATCGTGATAGCACCGCCGGCCCACGACGAGCCGTTCGATCCCCGACGGTTCTTCGATCCGCAGACACCGGTCGAGCTGGAGATCGGCTGCGGCAAGGGAGGCTTCCTGTTGGACCGCGCCCGTGCCCATCCCCAGATTGGGTTCGTGGGTATCGAGTGGGCCAACAAGTATTTCAAGTATGCCGCCGATCGCATGGCCCGTTGGAACCTACGCAACGTTCGCCTCATGCGGGCCGACGCCCGGCACGTCGTGTTGAACAGCTTGGTGGACGACTGCCTAGGCGCCCTACACGTATATCACCCGGATCCGTGGCCCAAGAAGCGCCATCACAAACGCCGACTCTTTCAACGCGATTTCGTCGAGGCGGCGGTGACGGCGTTGCATGGCGGCGGGCTCTGGCGGGTGCAGACGGACCACGAGGAGTATTTCCAGGTCATCCGAGACCTGCTTGATCAACACCCGTTGCTTCGCCAGGTTCCTTTCGACTCCGACGAGTCAGCCGCGCCGAATACGAACTTCGAGATCAAGTACGTGCGCGATGGCCGGACCATCTATCGGTTCGCCGTCCAGAAGCACCCCTGACCCTCCGCGACCAATCACGCTGGGGAGTCTTTCGATCATCTGTGGCGTGTCGGCTGCTTAGCGCGGTGCCGGGTTTGTCGCCCGGCATCCCACCTGCGGAAGAGCAATTCAGCACGTAGAGGTGGCTACCGGGTGATCGTCAAAGCTAGTTCGGGGCTTGGTTCACATCTACGTAGTGCCACGCCTTGTGCTCGCCGTTCAATTTCAACTCGATTTTCATGCGCCCGGATCCGGGAATCTTGAGGTTCAGAATCTGCGCTATCGTTCGCAGACGCGGCCGCGGAAACTTAAGGTTCTGCTGGATGTGCTCGAGTTCGGTGTCGCCCAAGGTGATGCGAATGTCAACCTGATACTGTCTCTCCGTATCGCGTTCGTCGTCCTCCCATAGGGAGACTGCCATCAGTTGCGGGAGGACTAGCGGGAAGGCCGGCGCCTGAATCGTCTCCAGGATGTTGAAGATGCTGACGCGGTTTGTGAGCTGGTCGATTGAAAAGGACTCAGCGACCACGAAAAACTCAAGCCGAACCATTACGCCACTTCCATCGCATTGGCGTAGGCACCATCGCTCGGTGGAACCGCTTCGACCGGGCGAACATCCCACTGAACCTGTTGCGGCTCATTCGAGTGAGGTCGCGTCTTCCCGTATACATGTAGTTCTGTTGTGGGAGCATGTTCGCGCACACGCAGGCACTCCCGCGCCACACGGCTGGCCATATAGAACCGCCCGCTTCGAACACGGGCCAGATCCAGCAAGTATTCCTCGGCCAAGCTGGTAAACCATGGCTCCAGAAGAACCGCAATCGCGGAAAGCGCAGCTTGATATGGGAACGGATCTTCTCCTGCACCCGCCGTCAGCAGGCCATTCACGAAGTCCCTCAGCAGTTCGTCTGGAAGCAGCCCTTGGTAATACCGGTCCCGCAGCGTTCTTACGGTCTTGTGTCTTCGCAAGAGTTCGCGTAAGACCGCCGGCGTGGAAGCCACAAGTGCTGCCTCAAACTCCAACGACCCGATCTCTTCAAGCAGTTTCTCGCGCATCGCTAGGTCTGTCCGTCCAAAAGTCCAACTCAACAGGCTCCATCCTTGTCCAGCAGTGGTGCCGTATATTGTGCTCGTCTTCGCCGGAAATCGAGTTCCATTTGCTCAGGGCAAAGAGCGTTCCCAGCGTATCATCGCGGCGTAGAATCACCGCTACGTGGAGCAACATGTCGGGAGCGCGTAGGCGATAAAAAACCAGGTCGCCGGGACGCACCCACATTTCATCGACCACTGGCCGGTAACCGTCCTCCCTCAGAACCATCGGTATCTGATCGTCGTCAAGAATCGCGGTCCGCCGCGAGGCAAAAACCATCCCATAGCAATTATACACTCCGCAAGCCGGCTTTCTGTTCCTCCAATCCTGGCCGTGCTGCTTCCGGATCAGAGCATACTTACGCTGCCCCAACACGCCGGGCTCCGGAGCGATAACATTCTTGATTGGTGACTTCTGGCGCGTCTCAAGCCGGATGGAGTCTTCCGTATCTCCCAGCAAGATTTCTTCCTCAAACATGCACAGCCAGTCCTTCCACCCCACAAGGCGCCCGCCACCCGAGGCAAGGGGATCGTACTCGGTAGCCGCTCAGCGGTCCAGCGCTGCCGCGAGACAGCGCCCTGGGACGGCCCACCGCGTTGCCACGGCCGGCGCCCCGCCAGCCGCTACTATTTCCACGGGCTGCTAGCCGAGCAGGCAAGCGTCCACGTTGTCCAGTGTATCTATGACTGCTTGCGGTTTCCCGCCGGATGGGGCGACGAGGCCGGCATAGATGCCGTCGCTGCGGCGGATCTGCACCGTTCGCCAGCCTAGACGATTCGGAGCGAGGAAATCCTTCGCGGGATTGTCGGCTACGTAGATGCATGACGCGTGGGGAACGCGGAACTCGGAGGCGAGGTGCGCAAATCCCTTGGGGTCGGGCTTCCAGTGATCGCGTCCCCATTGATCGGTCAACACGACGAGATCAATACGGGCTGCCAGACCCAACGCCTCAATCTTGGCCTGTTGCGTGCCTAGGAACCCGTCCGAAACGATGCCCAGGCGATACCGGCCGTGCAATCGGGCCAGCGCGCGATCGGCGTCGGCGTGAAGAGCGATCCGCGGCGCGTGCTGCCGGTACGTGGCCACCATTTCGGCGATCAGCGTCGCATGCGTCTCCGGCTCCACGCCTGATTCTTCCAGCACCGCATTAAAGACGGTGGCACTTTGCTCCGAATCGAACAGCGTGCGCATTCGGGCGGCCTCGGCCGATCCCCAGCCGAGTCGCTGACCGAATCGCTCGACGACGGTATCGAACCCGCTGAATGCGAACGCCCGCTCTGGATAGAGCGTATCGTCCAGGTCGAACACGACAGCTTGGATTGTGGACACATCTAGTCTCTTGTGTCTTATCACGCCGGATGCCCGGGGTGGGCCGGCGGTACGCTCGCCGCCGACCTCAACGACCCGCCGGTCGGCGCTGGCGCCCCTTGGCGTGGGCCAGGAAGACGGAGTCGTCGTAACGCAGCATGGTGACGCCATCCTTATAGCCCATCAGGTTGATGCGAACGCGACGTCCCAGGAACTCGGCCAGCAGCCATTTTGGGAAATCCGCACCCGCATGGATCGACAACGGAGCCCCGCCACCGAAACGCGGATTGATCTCGATCACCCGAATACGACCCTGTGGCGTGACCATACACTGGACCGTAATCACGCCGCGACATCCCCCCAGAACTTCCGCAACGCGACACCCGGTGTCGATGATGGCTCGGTCCTTGACGATCTGCCCCTTGCTGACCTCCCCGGTACGAACTTCCAGGCGACGCCTAGGCACCACGCATCGCGGCCGACCGTCCAGCCCGGTATAGACGTCCAGGGTGTGCTCGACGCCTTCGACGAACTCCTGCACGATCGGATCGGGCACCCGGCGCCCCAGGACCTTCAGCTCATCCAGGGTGTCAATTCGGTAGTTGCCCATCCCGGCGCTGCCTTCGCGCGGTTTCATGTAATAGGGAAACCGATGTCGCTTTCGAGCCAGCGCCTCAGCCCACAAGCAGGTGTCCGGGGTGTCAATCCCGGCTTCGCGGAGCGCGTTGAAGGTCAGCAACTTGTCCCGGCAGGTGCGCACCGTCGACTCGCACGAGATGACCACGCGGGCACCAGCCCGTTCGAAATGCGGTGCAGCGTGGGCTAACGCCAACAGATCAGAGTCTATCAGCGGGATGACCAAGTCGATCCGGTGAGCGCGAACCAGTTTGAGCAGGGAAGCAATATGACCCTTGGCCCCCACCCGCGGAACCAGATGGGCCCGATCCACCCGATGCATGGCCGGGGCCAGCCAGTTCAAGTCCGTGCCGTGGATGGTCAGCCGAACGTCCAGCGCTTCACCGGCCCGACGGAATGCCCGCACCAACTCGATTCGCCTTCCGATGCAGGTGAACAGTATGCGCAGGTGAGTACGACGAGGACGGCGTGTCGGACGGGTCGATCGTTTACGAGTCTTTTCAGTCATTTCCGCTCGCGGTGCCCGACTGCCTTGTGGCACAGGTTTGGAACCTGTGAAAACCGGTGCCACACTGGCCACGCACAGGCCGTCGCATACCGTAGCGGAGACTATAGTGGCTTGACCGTGACCGATCTATGTACCCTCTTTCGTCGGAGTTGGGTCCATGATAAACCTGGATTGGCTCCGGCGGGGAGGCCGACCGATCGGCTGCACCCGGACCAGGCGGTTTTGGGACTATGCAAGCGGAAATCATCAGCATTGGCAACGAGTTGACCAGCGGGGCGATCGTCAACACCAACGCTCGGTGGCTGGCCGATCAGCTTTCACAAGGCGGGCTGATTGCGAGCACCCAAGTGACCGTCGGAGACGACCGGGTGTACATCGAAGCCGCCATCCGGACAGCCGCCAAGCGGTCTGACTTGGTGGTCATCACCGGCGGCCTGGGCCCGACGGCGGACGACCTGACCCGGGAGGGGTTGGCGGCGGCCATGGATCAACCGCTCGAGTTCCACGACGACTCCTGGAGACAGATCGAGAACTACTTCGCCCAGCTCGGGCGCACACCCGGCGACTCCAACCGCCGCCAGGCCATGTGCCCGCGTACCGCTCGACTCATCCCCAATTCCTGCGGTACCGCCCCGGGCATCCACGCCGTCGTCCACGAGGCCGCCGTGTTCGTCCTCCCCGGTGTCCCGCGTGAAATGCGAGCCATGTTCGAGCGTGATGTGGACCCCGAAGTGAGCCGACTCACCGGCGAGCGGGCCGTCGTCATGCGAACGCTGCACTGCTTCGGCGCCGGCGAGGCGAACATCGGTGAGCAGCTATCGACATTCATGGACCCGGCCCGCAATCCGCAAGTGGGCACCTGCGCCGAGGAGGGTGTGATTTCCATTCGCATCTGCGCCCAAGGCGATAGTCGTGATGAAGCCGCCGCATTGGCCGACAGCGACGCAATCGCCATTCGCAACCTGCTCGGCCCGTTGGTATTTGGTGAAGATGACGACACACTGGCCTCGGTGGTCGGACGGTTGCTCATCGACTGCGGTGCGACGGTATCCACAGCAGAATCCTGCACGGGTGGGCTGCTAGCTGCTGCGCTGACCGACGTGGCGGGGAGCAGCGCCTATTTCCAGGGCGGGTTCGTCACCTACGCAAACGAAGCCAAGACGCAGGTGCTCGACGTGCCCGCGGCGCTGATCGTCGATAAGGGTGCGGTCAGTCGTGAGGTGGCCGTCGCCATGGCGGAAGGTTGTCGCCGAGTCAGCGAAACCGACTACGCCTTGGGCATCACCGGCATCGCCGGTCCCGGTGGGGCTACCGCCGACAAGCCGGTAGGACTGGTCTATATCGTGCTGGCCTCGAATGCGGAACCCACGGTTCGCGAGTGCCGCTTCCCATCGCATCTATCGCGCCGCGCCGTCCGCGATCGAGCCTGCAAGACCGCCCTCAACATGCTCCGGAAACTGCTTCTGTAGCCGTAGTGATCTCGACGCCGTGCCACCCATTTCACATGGCCTGGGGTATCAGAATATGCTACCCAGCTCGTTGGCCGTGGGGCGGGAGCGATCTACGTCGCCGGGCGCTTTGGTGGATCCACCACCACCGGCGACCAGTCGTAGGCTGGGAGTGTGGTCAGCCGCGTGTCGTCGACCGGACCGCCCATCGTGAAATGGTACATGCTCTGAAAGCCATGGCCGGTCAGGCCGAAAAGGTCGTGTACCCGATCGTCGTAGTAGGCTCCGATGCCGGTCGCTCGAATGCCGGCGGCTTCGGCCTCCAAATAGAGCACCTGTCCCACCAGCCCCGCTTCCCAAAAAAAACGGCGGTAGAACCATGGGCCGTGTTTCGTCAGGCTGCTCTCGAAGTCGGCCACCATACCCAAACTGAACGCACTATCACCGGCAATGGCCTGGCCCAGACTCAGTTGGGCAGCCGCCGTGCGACAGTCGCCCTCGGCGAGACAGTAGAGCGGCAGTTCGGATGGGCTGTTCGGCGGCGTGGTCCACGTGAAGTCCGAGCGCACGGCCTCTTTGATGCGCTCAGTCTGCGCCGGATCGCGAACCAGCATGTAGAGCCCGGGGGCGAGTTGGCGAACGCGATGAACGAACATGAACAGGTGAATCGCCGCCGACCAGGGCCAAACGTCGAACGGGATGCGGTGGGCGTGCGCTACCGTATGCCCATGGGCACCGGGGTGATCGGAATCGCACGCGGTCGACTCCGGTCCAGGCATGACCCGATCCATGATCCCAAAGAACACGTCGCGGCTGATCGAGGTTACGGCGTCGAAATCCACGGCGCTTCGGCGCTGGCGGATGATGCAATGGGCAGTCGAATCCGTGGATTCACTCGATGAAGGATCGCTGTCCGGGCGACTTGTCGATTCGGTCCGCTCCCTTACGGTCGCGGCTCGGATTGAGTGGGAACGGTAAGCAGAAGATGTCGTAGGCTTGTGGGCGGCATCGGCTACTTGGTCGATGACGTCCCAGTCGACATGATCGTTGCTCAACCGATTCGCCCGCCCCATCCATGGACCGCGGGCTGCCCGGACAATCGAATCGCCAGTCATCGCCAAGGGTTGTGACGGACTTTCGGTCTGCGGGAACACGACGGCGAGGAGATCCGGCTCTTCGCGCTCGGCGTTCTTGAAGTCAACATCCCGATCAACGCCGAGCAGTCGGCCCACATCCGAGTCCGCGAGATGGTCGAGCATGACCAATCGCCATCCCAGCATCGCCGCAGCCAGACGTAGCGCTCCCAGGGCATGGCCCGCGTCGTGTTGACAGTATCGAAACGCTCGCTCGCCGTATTTCCATGTTTCACGCCAGAGGATCGAGGTCAGCCCCACGAGAAACGACCCACGCGGAAGGCCCGCTGTCAGGGAAGTCCATGCGCCCGGTTCGATCTTCGTCCGCTGTTCCAGCCCGTGCTCCTTGGGCGCATAGTGGTAAACCGCAGGCTGCGGGCCTATGTCTTCTACCGAGTCAATGATCAGATAGCCCTCGGTGGGGTGAAGGTTGCCGCTCGAAGGATTGACCCGCAGGGCCCATCGCGTGTCCCCGTATTCCTTCCACGCCGAGATGGCCAACGAGCATTCGAGAAAGCGTGACAACGACCGCGCCGACACGTCGCTCGGTGACACGGCACCCGGTTCGTAGATTCGATCATACGGCGGCGTCTCGTCCTCGATCAGCGGCGGGAGCGGCACTAACGGTGCTCCGGCGTACCGTCGAAAGGGATCGGGCTGAGTCGCCCAATCCATGTAGCCCAGACTCCGAGCGTGTCGCTGCGGATGGTGCTTGGTTCGGTCGTGGTAGTGAATGACTGTCTCGAGTGGGTCCATCCAATCTCGTCTCTAGTGTAGCGTTTCATGCGTGCCGCGGTTCTTGTTCGCCGAGCCGCGACCGTCAGGGAGCGGATTCCTGCGAACCCGGCGTCGCGCGGCGTAACCGTTCCCTCACGGTCGCGGCTCGGTTTGTCTCGATTATTCTGAGAGACTACCCGAGCACATCCCCCCTGGCGACGACGCAAAGGGGGTTGGGCAGAGGGGAACGTCCGCCCTCGGCGAGTCGACAGGCAATGATTTAGAGGGAGGGACTTGCAAAGGCCCTTTGATTCCGCCAAACTGAATGCTTGGCCGCCATGTGCGGTTCCGAATCTCGGGCGTAGAGGCATGCGTAAACGCGAGTGTGCCCGGCCGAAGATTGGCGGTTGACGAAAGGCGTGCTGGAAGTGCTTTTCGTCGGCTCCGATGCGCTTGCCAGTGGTGCGCAAGCGGCGACTTCGATACAAGTATGTACGGCGTGATCGACCGGCTATGCTCGCGCCGAGCCTGTTCGGATTCGTCCCTACTACCACGCGACGCGTGTCATTCGGCCCATTTCTTACGCATGTCTAGGGAAGGTGCATGAACCCGTTTCGGGTTCCTGCGGTGGTTTACATTTTGGGTGGCTAGGCAACGATGCGACTAGGCATTCCGCTTATGGCTATCATGGTGCCCGCAGGCACGGTCTGCCCGTGCGTCTGGGGGCAGTACGGCTTTCAATTCACCGATGTCGCCGCCGAGCGCGGGATTGAACCGCACAGCATGACCGAGGGTCTGGCCAGCGGGCTCTCCGCCGCCGACATCGACAACGACGGCGATGTCGATGTTTTCGTCCCCAACGGGCCCAACATGCCCGACCAGCTATACATAAACCTCGGCAACGGAACGTTCGAGGAGATCGCCGCGACGGCCGGCGTCGATAGCACAGAGCTGAGTCGCTGCGCCGTGTGGTTCGACTACGACGCCGACGGCGATCTCGATCTATTCGTCGCCAACGACGACCCCGACTCGTCCACCAAGTTTCGCCTGTATCGCCAGCAGGCCGGTCTCGTGTTCGAGGAGGTTACCGAAGAGGCAGGCGTGGGTGGCGGCAACGACAGCCCTCGCGGCGGCGTCTGTGCCGGGGACATCAACCGCGACGGGTATCTCGATCTATACGCCGTGCCGTGGGGCGGGACGGCGCACCTCTACCTGAACAATACCGACGGCACGTTCACGGAGATCAGCGAAAGCAGCGGCGTGGGGGCGGGCCTGCCTCTGGCCCATTGGCAGCCGATGATGGTGGATCTCGATGGCGACGGGTGGCTGGACATCTTTCAGGCCCTCGACGTGGCCCCCAACGATCTTTGGATGAATCAGCAGGACAACACCTTTGTCGAGATGGGCGCCATGGCCGGCTTGGCCAACGCGATGAATGACATGGGCGTGACACTCGGCGACTACGACAACGACGGCGATCTGGACATCTACGTTTCCAACATCATCGGCTCGCCCGGTGGCGGACGGAACGTTCTGTTCCGTAACGACTCGCAGGGCTCGTTGCTCGACTTCACCGAAGTGTCGCAGGATGCACAGGTCGATGACGGAGGATGGGGCTGGGGGGTGACATTCTTCGATGCGGACAACGACGGCCTCCTGGACATCGCCGCCACCAATGGGTTCTACGGCTCCGAATGGGAGCACGACGCCTCCAAACTGTTTCGCAACCTGGGAGGCGATCCGGTGGTCTTCGAGGAAATCGCCGCCCAGGTCGGCTTCGACGACACCGACTGGGGCAGCGCCCTGGTGGCCTTCGACTACGACCGCGACGGCGATTTGGACGTCATGCAGTCCTGCGTGTACGGACCCGTACGACTCCTGGAAAACCAACCGTCCGCAGGACCGTCCCTTGGCCACTACCTGACGGTCAAACCGCGTATGGACGGACCGAATCACTGGGCGATCGGAGCGGTCGTCCACGTCGAGGCCGGTGATCTATCCATGATGCGCCTAGTGTCGGCCGGCACCAGCTTCATGGGCCAGGAGCCAGCCGAAGCATTTTTTGGCCTGGCCGACGCAACCATCGTCGACAGGATCACCGTCGATTGGCCTGACGGGACGCAGACGACGGTCCTGAACGTATCCGCTGATCAAATCATCACTATTACCAACGACCCGCCGTCGGCCGTCGAGTTGAGCATTTCGGGATCCGATACGGTGGTAGAGAACACGTCCGCTGTATACCAGGCCACGGCGACCTTCACCGACGGCTCGTCGGAACTCATTACTGCAGATGCCACCTGGACGGTCACGGACGGCTCCGAGTATGCAGTGTTTGTCGCCCCGGGCACGCTGGAAATTGGTGACATTCCCAGCGAAGTGACCGTGGTCATTGCGGCCGAGTTCGACACGCTCACCGCGACCCAGTCGATCCTGCTGGTCAACACCGACTATGTGGATGCCCAGGCTCCAACCCTGTCCATCACCAGCCCGACCACGGAACCCACGCTGACCACCAGTGACGAGTCGATCGAAGTCACCGGACTGGCCGACGACGACATTGGGGTGGTTTCCGTTGTCTGGTCCAACGATCGGACCGGCGAGGGGCCGTGCGACGGTTTGAATTCGTGGACCACCGGCCCGGTCTACTTGTTGGAAGGTCTCAACACAATCGTCATCACCGCCATGGATGCCTCGCAGAACGCGAGTTCCACGCAGCTCATCGTCGAGCGCTTGCCGCTCGACGATGCCGGAGAACCTTCGGAAGAGCCGGAGGAGTTGCCCAGCGAAGACGAATCTGATCCACCGGAAGAGGAATCAGGTGACGACCCCTCGAACGACACCCCGCCTGACAATGATGAAGAACCCCTTCCCCCGATTCTCGACGACCCGCCCGCCATCGATTCCGGCGAGATGAACGACCCGGATCCTGAAGAGACAGCCGATCCAGCAAGGTCAGACGATAGCAGCGAAACGCCCAGCGGCGCAGGCCAAGCCGATGACCCACCGGCCCCATCGCCTTCGGACCGCGGGCTAGCAGCCGACCTGTGCGGCGCGTTAAGCATGTGTCACTTGCTATGGCTCGCTGCCGGCCTGGGCCTC
Organism: Planctomycetota bacterium; assembly: GCA_022562105.1. GTDB lineage: Bacteria > Planctomycetota > Phycisphaerae > UBA1845 > UBA1845 > JADFPW01. The sequence continues at coordinate 7,801 of JADFPW010000009.1, read as the reverse complement.
ATCAGACGGGGCGTGACCTCCAAGCGACTTGCCACCTGACTATCGCCATGACTTGCGTACTCAGGATCCACAGATCCCAAATCGGCCCAGGACGAAGCCGACGTCCAGTGGATCGACCAGGCCGTCGCCGTTCTAGTCAGCCATCGCGCAAGTCGGATCGCCCCGCGACGACCTAGATCGTCATCCCAAGCCTTCTATCGCTCGCAACGCTATCTGTCGCAGGTCTGGAGGAGTGTCTGGCGATTCGGCGACTATTGCGAATTCCTTGGCAGCACTCGAGGGATCTCCGAGCTCCTGGAACGCGTTGGCGCGGTTAATCCGAGCCATCGCTTTGAGCCCTCCGTCGATGTCGGGCAGTTCCAGCACCGTGGTGAAATCGCCGAGCGCCTTGCCGTAGTCGCGAACAAGTCCGTACGTCACACCGCGGTTGATGAGGGCTTTCACTCTTTGATCAACCGAAGAATCGGGCATCCCTATCACAGTCGTACAGTCCTCAATGACCTTTTGGTGGTCATTAAGCTGCATGAAGGCCACCGCTCGGTTGTTGTGAGCCTCCGCTACCTGCGTACCCTGAGCATCAGGTGTGTTGATGGCGGTCGTGCAGTCATCGATTGCGTGCTGGTGCTCACCGAGCGCCAGATGGTCCACTGCGCGGGCAACTCGTGCTTTGACTTTCTGCTCAATGGTCCCCATGGGCATGTTTATGATGGCCGTGAAGTCGTCAATTGCCTTCCCGTGCTGACCCAGCTTACCATAAAGGGTTCCTCGGGATCCGTGGGCCGTCGTCGCCTGCTCGACGGATGCTTCGTGCATATCTATGACGGTTGTGAAGTCGGCAATCGCTAGCTCGTTCATTCCAAGGCGCCGTTGTCCCTCCCCACGCATTCCCAATGCGTCGATTCGCCGATTGGGCGCGATATCGCGGCTCGCGATGACGGCGGACAAGTCAGCGATAGCATTCTCGTGCTGTCCGAGATTAGAATATGCGATCGCCCGTGTGAACATCGCTCGGACGCGATCTATCGTGGATGTAAGGGAATCGCCTATGATCGACGTGAAATCCTCCATGGCCCTCTCATGTCGCCCGAGGCGGCCGTGCGCGCTGCCTCGTGCACCTAGCGCCAACGTCCGAAGTTCGTTGGGCGTCTCGCCCATCTCTAGGAGCATCGTCGCATCGGCGATGACATTCTCGTTGTCACCACAGGACTGGTACGAGGCAAGCCGATTGGAAAGCGCATCAATTCGCTGATCGACAGACACCTTAGGGAGTTCGAGAACGAGCGTAAAGTCTCGAATAGCCTCACCATCAGCGCCGAGTTCGGCGTTGCTCTTCCCACGTTCCAAATGCGCAATTATCACATCGGCTTCCCGGAGCGCGGCGGCATCAAGCGCAATGGTGATGTCCCTAACGGCCTCCCTGTGCTGGCCTCCCAGTCGATATGCTAAACCTCGCTTTTGGTGAGCTTCTGCACGCTCCGCACTCGCCGTGTCGGATACGTCGATCGCAGCAGCGAAGTCCTCCATCGCCTTCTGAGGTGCGCCGATGTGCAAATGGGAGGCCGCCCTACCCATATGCGCCTTCGCCATTTCTACCGTACCCGTTCCCGGCGAATCAATCACGTCAGTGAAGTCTCGCATCGCTTCTTCGTGGTTACCCGCGAAACCGAAGCTAATGCCTCGGTGCACCTTCCCCAACGTGCGTCGCTGCGACGAGACGTCCGGATTGTCAATCGCCGCTCCGAAATCCGCAATTGCGCGGTCATAACGCCCTAGGTCATGATGCCTGAGTCCCCGATCTATCTGAATGTCTATCCTTAGAGCGCTCGGGACGCCTTCGATGCTTAGCGCTCTTGCATAGTCTTCGATAGCACCCTGCGGATCGCCTCGGGCAGCGAGCCTGATGCCCCGCCCATAGAGCGCCAACCCTAGCGCACGGCGAAGCCGAGGAGTCTTCGCGTCCACGGCGAGTCTGTCCACTAGCCCGCTGACGAGTTCAAAGGCGTCTTTGTGTGCGAATCCAGCCAGTTCCACCACCGACAAGACCCAATAGTCACTGCCATTGTCAGGCCTACTAGTAAGTGCCGCAAGTTCATGATGCAGGGGAAAATCCTGTGCGCAGCGCGTGATGAACGAGGAAGTTTCTTTAGGTGCAACGGCACCCGCGAGTTCTACAAGCCGACGAGTATCTTCCCGAACGACATCTCGGTTAGTTCCCCGAAACAGGCGGCCGCCGAGCCGCTCAAGTACTAGACACTCACCCAGGATGTCGGGCTGCATGGGCTGCAACAGGCCATGGCTATCCGGCCCCGCAAAGCCGGATAACGTCTGGTACCAGCTTTCGTTGAATTTGCGCTTGACGGGTAAGTCAACTTCCGTGGTCTCGTCGGCCAATTGGTACGCCTTGCTGCGCTGAAGACGGCCCGTGATCGTTGCCAGAATGAACAGGTTGATGTGATCTTCGGTTATCCCTCCGCGGCCCCACGAGTCTAGCTCGCGCTCCAGTATTGACCGGACAAGCTCGGTAGAGTCCCAATTGCGAATCCGATCCGGGCCGCCCTCCGCAATCGCTTCCGCCGCGAAGGCCGCGAACAGCGGGCGCCGATGCTCCTGACCGCTTAGATCGATCCGATTCATTACGGCGGCGCGGTCCAGCTCAACGGCTTCGAGGGCCTCGTTGGCACCACGCGTCCTGACGACGTGCGTGATCGAAGACCAGAGGGCGTCATCATCTAGATTACGGAGCGAATGCGGTGCACGGTATTGGGACGCTCCTATCGCCGTTCGCCCGGCGCCAAGGAAATCCTTGAACCATTGGTCACTCTCCTCAGCCGCTCTTTCAAGGAGCAAGAAGCGCACAGGCACGTCGAATAGGGGACTTCGTTCTGCCAGACAGGCGATCGCTTTGCCCAAATATTTCGCGCGAGCTGACACATAATCGACTATGACCAGAGTCGGGGTCTCGATGTCCCACCGGTCCCATTCGTCGAACTCGCGATGCGGCGATAGGAACCCAGCTCGCCACCCACGCCACTGCATATCGAGAACCAGCTCCAGGGCTAGGCGGCTCTTACCAAGCCCTCCGGGCCCGACCCACAGCCACCACTTGAGCCCAGCCTCGTTCCCAAGAACTCGGCCAACTCGGCCATCTCACGATCCCGACCAAACAGCGGTACTTGGCGCGTACGGTAGTCAAACCGACTAGCATGTGTGCCAATGAACACGGGGGTGGACAGCGGAGGATAGTGTTTGGTCTGCTGAAGTAACTGCGAAGTCGTTCCATCAAGACGCGATAGCGTATCACCGATTGCATTGATGTCCTCAAGCATAACGCCAACCTGCTGCTTGATTTCGAAAATGTGGCGCAGCATGAACGCGGATACTCGACGGGCAAAATCGGAATGGTCGCGCAGTACGGTGTCGATTCGAGCGACAGCCTGCTCCGATGAATCGAAGTGCTCATTCAGCAGGCGATAGAAGATAATGTACGGATTTGATCGATCGCACTCATCGAGACCGGATAGATCTAGTTCTCCATCCTTCTCGATACGGATGGTCTCGGCGGCCCGCTTGATCCCGTCCAAGCTCTTCAAAACGCGAGTCAGATACTCATCGAGTTTGTCGCGATCACGGCCTGCCAATCTTTTTTGCAGCTCTGCGAGCGCTTCGTACCCTAGAACTCCGCCAACAATGAAACCAAACGGCACCCATCCCAGTGGGTTGGACAGCAGGAATGCGCCCAGAGAGGCCGCCCCGCCGGCGCCCGCGATCGTTCGGTAGACGATGTTTGCCAAAGAGGTCAAATTGTCCTCCGCATCACCCGGCGTGCGACGTTGCGGTTACTCTTGCGCATGTCCCAGGGAAACCTAGGCGGCGACGCATGTCGATCGGACATGTGATCACAGCAGGCGCGCGCGTGACTCTCTCGTCTCGCGGCGCCGCCTCCGTTCAGCACCACTAGTATCCTGGAACCCGCCTCGGGTGTCAAACGACGGACCGGGGCCACGAGAGTCGGGGGCTATCAGTGGTGGACTGATGGCCTGCCTGCCAATTCAGGCGGAACCATACAGGAAATGATAGGTCAGGCCGGCGATCGGGGCGGCGATGACCGGGGTCAACACCCAGGCCAGGCCGATCCGTTTGGCGACGTCCACGTGGATGCCTTGAACGCCGCGCATGAAACCCACGCCGATCACGCCGCCGATCACCGCTTGGGAAGTGGATACGGGAATACCGATCATGGTGAAGATGTCCACAGTGATCGCCTGAGCCATTACTACCACCAGGGCTGCGTACGCATCGAGGCGCACCAACCTGGCCCCGACGGTCATCATCACGCGACGACTGTAGGTGACCACTCCCAAGGCGATGCTCCCGCCGCCGATCACCGACAGGTATAGCACTTCGTGATTGTCAAACATTCCCGTTCCGACGAACACACCGGTGACATTGGCGACATTGTTTCCGCCCAGCGCGTAAGCGCCGTATGCACCCGCGCCGATCAAGCCGTGGGAGAGCAATCGATCGCGGGTCAGCATGGATACACGTAACCGTTTCATCACCAAGCCGAGCACCGAGTAAATCAGCATGGCCAGGATGATCGCCCCAATCGGCGTGGCTACCCAGCAGAGAAACATCTTGCCCATCAGCGCCCACTGCGGGGAGTTGGTCGCCAAACCGACGCCCAGCGCTGCACCCCCGACGGCTTGGGTTGTGGAAACCGGCAGGCGAAGCCACGTCATGGCCGTCACCACCACCGCCGCCGCTACAGAGATCAGCACAGCGGCCCGCACATCGGCCCCCGCCAGTTGTCCCATGGTCTCCAGGCCGCGACTTCCGTGCAGCGCCGCGCCGGCCACGATGAATACGGCGGCGATGGCGGCGGCGGTCGAGAAGCGCACGATGCGGCTGGCCACCGCGGTTCCGAATATGTTGGCGGCATCGTTGGCCCCGAGCGACCAGCCCAGGAATACGCCGCCGGCTAGTGGAAGCACGGCTAGATAGTCCTCTTCACGGCGATGATGCGCACGCGGTCGGCGGTATTCTCGGCTCGATCCGCCATTCCGCCGATGGATTGAATCAGATCGCGCAGCAGGATTTTCTCCGCCAGGTTGCGCTCGGAGAGAAATACTTTCTCGATCAAGGAAAACTCAGTTTCATCGACCCGGCTTTCGAGGTCGTCCACGCGATCGCTGAGGTGCATCGCTCGATGATAATCGGTAAACAGCGTGCGAACCGCCCGCAGCAACTCCGCCACGCAGGCCACGACGCGCTCGAGCAGGACGCCGAACTCCGTGCGGAACTCGGGAGGTATCATCATCCGTTGACGTTGCAGTTGCAGGGCTACCGCTTCGGCGCGATTGGGCACCTTGTCCAACGCCTCCAGCAAGCCGAGGATGTCGCCGCGCGATTCGGGGAACAGGGCCTTGCCGTACATCATCAGGGCAATTTCCCGGCGCATGTCGTCCGCCTGTGACTCGGCCAGTTGAGTCTCGTGGGCCTGCTTGGCGATGACCTCGGCGTCGGCTCCGGAAAGGGCGGACTCCATACACCGGTGAAAACATTGCACGCAGATATCCACCCGTACGAGGTAGCACTCGATCTGGGCCTCGACCGCCTTCTGCTTCTTGTCGAAAAACATGGCCGAAATCTTAGCGGGATGACGCGTGGCCCGCAACGGCGCCCGCCCCACGCCGGGACGCGGAGCGCGAGCGGCGCGTCCACCACAACACCGCGGTCGTGCGAATGATCCAATACCCAGCCAGAACAACGCCGCGCACGGTGCCGCTGATCTTGCTCACGCCCCCACGTCGCCAATAGGGAACGCTCAACTGGCGGATGACCAATCCGTCCTCCACAGCGCGAGCCTGCATCTCCACGGTCCACCCGTAGGCCCGATCGCCCATCTTCATACGATCCAAACAGGAGCGACGGATCGCTCGGAACGGTCCCAGGCCTCGATAGGGAAAGCCCCATCCCCATCGAATCAGCCGGGCGGCGAACTGATTGCCGAATCGCTGCGGGGTGGTCATCGAGCCCGGCTCGCGCATGTGTGGATCGCGCCACCCGATCACCAGGTCTGCCTTGTTGTGGTGAATAGGCTCGACCAGCGCCCGCAGGTAGGCAGGATCATCGGCTAGATCCGCATCCATGAAGGCGACGATTACAACATCCGGTCGAAGCTGCTGCATGGCGGCCCAGCACGCGGCGCCGTACCCACGTTTCGGCTCGGTGGCCACGTCGGCGCCGCACGAGCAGGCCACCTCGGCAGTGCCGTCCGTCGAACCGTTGTCGCCAATCACAATCTGGGCGGGATCCAAGACTTGCAGTTGCGGCAGCAGGGCTCGCAGATTCTCCGCTTCGTTCAGGGCGGGAATGACGATGCCCACTCCGGGTGGTAACCGGTTGGGGCGCTCGTTCATCAGATTGGCTCGGTCAGGAACGGGTTGTCGCGCCGCTCGGTTCCGATCGTCGTGTCCGGGCCATGTCCGGATAGAACCCGCGTCTGGTCCGGAAGGGTCATGAGTTTCTCGTGGATGTTGCGGATCAGGCGGCGTCCGTCGCTGTGCGGAAAATCGTATCGCCCGATGCCTTGGGCAAACAGGGCGTCGCCGGCCAACACCACGCCCTGTTCGGCGCAGTACAAGCTGCGCCCGCCCGGTGAATGGCCCGACGTATCCAGAACCTGCCATCGAGTGTCACCCAACTCGAGAACCGCGCCTTCGGGAAGGTCATGCACCGGCTCAGCCGCGACGGCGACCGGAACACCCGCCATGGCGGACAGATTCTCGTTGGCGTCGCGCAGCATTCCCCATTCCTCGCGGGCCAAGTAGATCGGCAGATCGGAAAACGCCCCGCATACATCATCGACACCGGCGATATGGTCCGCGTGTGCGTGCGTCAGCACCACGGCGATCGGTGTCAGGCGATGATCCGTCACAAATTGGACCATCTGAGAGGCCTGTGGAGGCGGACCGGGATCGACCAGCCAGCAGGGACCACCGTCCTCGAGATAGGCGATGCGCCCGTTCTGCTGAAACATGGGATCGTTGAACACCTCAAAACATACGACGGGTTCACTCATCGACCGGCCTCCCTGTGCTCAAGCAGATTGAGAAGCGCCTGGGCCTGCTTGGCCTGTTCCGCTTGCGGATACAGGGCCACCAGGTTGGCGCATTGTGTCCGCGCTTCAGAGATGCGCGAGCCGCGGAGCGCGGTCAAGGCTTGTTGCCACAGCGTTTCGGCGGATCGGGCCTGCTCGGCACGAGCCCGTTCCGACAGGTGCTTGCACCACGGGAGATGATTCGACCTGCTGTCGTTCGCTCCCAGCCTCACCGCCCAGGGACGAGTCGCGGTAGCGTTGCTCGATGGAAAGAAACATCGTGTATGCATCCACCAGTCGATTCTCGCCGACAAGCCGCCGTGCCCTGGCTAGCGTCTCCCGTCCGGGCTCGAGCAGATCCTTCAAGATCGCCTCCGCCTCGGTCATCTGATCCGGCGGATGACTCGCTCGCTGTTCGAGCAGGCCCTCCACCGCTAGGGCTGCGAATCCCGGGTTGCTGGTTGTTTGTTCGCATTGGCGGCGGGCATGGTCCAACACCGCTTGCGTGCGCGATCGGCAAAGGGCTTCGAACCACAGCAGGGCGGCCTGGGCAACGTCGGAATCAAGCGTGTGGCCGATGCGCGGTCGGGCGACGGTGACGTGTACCCCTTTTCGTCGGAGCAATTCCAGCCCTGCGCGCATCGGTTCAAAGTTGCTGTCCGATTGGCCGACGGCGTGAGAGAGCGGTACGTCAGCTCGAGC
>JADFPW010000277.1 GCA_022562105.1 Planctomycetota bacterium | reverse complement strand
CAGGAGCCCAACAAGAGCATCAACCCGGACGAGGTGGTCGCCCTGGGGGCGGCGATTCAGGGTGCGATTCTCTCGGGGGACAAGGACGACATCGTTCTGCTGGACGTCACCCCGTTGACCCTGGGCGTGGAAACGCTGGGCGGAGTATGCACGCCGATGATTCAGGCGAATACGACGATCCCGACGTCCAAGACGGAAACCTACTCCACCGCGTCGGACGGTCAAACGGAAGTGCAGATTCACGTCCTGCAGGGCAACCGTCCCATGGCGACCGACAACCGCAGCTTGGGCACGTTTAACCTGACGGGGATCGCGTCGGCTCCCCGGGGCATGCCCCAGGTGGACGTCACCTTCGACATCGACGCCAACGGGATCATCAGCGTCTCAGCCAAGGACAAAGCCACGGGCAAGGAGCAGTCCATCAAGATCGAGGGCAGCTCCGGGCTGTCCAGCGACGAGATCGAAAAGATGAAGCACGAGGCGGAAGAACACGCCGCCGACGACATCAAGAAGAAGGAACTCGTGGACGCTCGCAATCACGCCGAGCAGTTGGCCTACGAGACGGAGAAGCAGCTCAAGGAGTATGGGGAGAAGATCCCCGCCGACGAGCGTTCCAAGATCGAGTCCGCCGTCAACCAGATCCGAGAGGTGGCCAAGGGCGACGACGCCGACGCGATCCAGAAAGCCACCGAATCTCTGATGCAAGGCGCCCAAGTGATCGGTAAGATCATGTACGAGGAGGTCGCCAAGCAGTCGGCCGAAGCCGGGGCCGCGGCGGCCAGTGAACCGGGTGGAGCAGCAGAAGGTGACGGCGGCGCTGACGGTGGGCAGACCAACGACGACAACGTCATCGACGCCGAGTTCGAGGTCAAGGACTCGAAATAGAGCCGCGTCGGATGCTCATAGCACTCTGGGGGGGCCGCTCCCTTACGATCGCGGCTCGGCCTTCCGCGCCGGGTTTGTACCGATCATTCATCATTCGAGGTGTATCGAAGCGCCTGCGAGATGCGGCCGGTCGTGATGATTCCTTCGTCATCAGCCGCCGACCGACGACCTATTTTGATTGCGGCGGGTGTGGCGGTCTTGGCCCTGGTGGCGGCGGGGCCGTCGATTGACGGAGCGTTCCTCAGCGGCGACGACAAACACCTGCTGCTCAACCACGTTCTGGTCAACCACCCCTCCCTGACTAACGCCGGCCAATTGCTGACCCTCGAAGCGCATCGCGATCTGTACCAGCCGGTGCCGCTGTTGACGTTCGCAGCCGAGTTCAAGGTCATCCGCTGGCTATCGTGGCCCATAGGCGTCAACGGCGCGGGCGCGGGCGTGGCCCTGTTTCACGTGACTAACATTTTGCTGCACGCTTTCAACGCGGTGCTGGTGTTCTGGCTGTTTCGACGCCTGCAAGGCAAGCTGTTGATCGCAGCGCTGGTGGCCGGGTTGTTCGCCGTGCATCCGCTCAGCGTGGAATCGTACGCCTGGCTCAACGGCCGGATGACGCTGCTGTCAACATTGTTTTCGCTGATCTCACTCGTAGCCATGGACATCTGGCTGGAACGCGGACGGCGGACGGTGGCCGTCATCGCGATGATCGCTGTGGTCTTGGCGATGTGCAGCAAGGTCAGGCTCGGACTGCCGGTGCTGATGCTGTTGTGGCCGATGGCTCGCGGGAAACGGCCGCCCATGCAATGGTGGTGGACGTGGGGAATCTCCCTCGCCGTCACCGTGGGCTTTGCCGGGTTGAACGCGTGGATGAGCCGATCCGCGGGGATGTTCGCCGGCGGAACCGAATTGACCGGCTCACGAATGGCCCGAACGATCATCGCCCTCGGGTGGTACTTCCGATGTTACGTGTGGCCGACCGGGCTGTCTCCGCACTATCCGACCGACGCGCACGTCGACTTCTCGCACGAGTTGGTGCCCATGGCCCTGGTCGCCGTGATGGTGACCATCGCATCCGTATTGGTGTTTGCGCGCTGGTCGCGCGTCGGGCTGCTCGGACTCGCCTGGTTTCTGGCGACGATCGCTTCGACCCTTCCACTGGTTCCGGCGCGGAATCTGATGGCGGCCGATCGGTACGTGTATCTCCCGGTGATCGGATTGCACTGGATTGTTGCGACGGTGATCGCTCTCGTGTTGGCCCGTCTAGCGCGCAAACGGGCGCTACGAGCGGGACTAGTGGCCGGCTTGGCGGTGGCCGGCGTCGCGTTGCTGGCGATAAGCTGGAGCGGCTCGTCGTTCTATCACGACGACTTGGCCAGGGCCCAGCGAATCGCCGACCGGTATCCCGACGTGCCCGGGATGTGGGTGCAAGTGGCGTGGGCGCACTACGATCGCGGGCAGTACGAGCAGGTCATCGACACGGCCAGTCAGGATGTCGAGCGGGGCGACGCGCTGTCCAGGGGATCGGCGTACCAAGTGATTGGCATGGCTCAACACCGGCTGGGACGAGTCGGGTCGGGTATCGATTCTCTGGAATACGCTGTTGAACTCAGCCCGGACGACGCGAAGGCGCACACCCGCCTGGGCCGTGGGCTCGAAGCGGCCGGTCGCGACACCGAAGCCGCCGAGCACTACCGACGGGCGGTTGTGCTGGCCCCCAACTACAATCCCGCCGTTCTCTCGCTGGCGGCGCACTACCGCGACGCGGGCGACGCTCAGAATGCGATTCATTACTACCGATGTGCTCTGGATAACAACGCGTTCGATCCTACCGCAGCGATGGGCATCGCCGTCCTGGACATGGCCGCCGGGCGCTACGATCAGGCTCAAGCACGCCTGAAACGCCTGTTGTCATGGATGCCGACCCACGCCGAAGCCCGGACCAACCTGGGGGTCTGTCTCGCGCGCACGGGCCGGCCGGATGATGCCATGGCCCAATACCGGCGGGTTCTCGATTCGACGCCCGGTGCTCCAACGGCGGCGGCCAACCTCTCATTGCTCCTGTCCGCCAAGGGCGCCGGTTCCGAGGCGATCGGTATTCTGCAAGATGCTTTGGCGCAGTATCCCGCGGAGTTGACGTTGCTCATCGCCTATCACGACGTCTGCATCGAGCAAGGTCAACCGAATCGCGCCATTCCCATGTGGCAGCGGGCATCGGAATCGCGCCCGGCGGCGGCGACGCTGTCAGCCTGGTGGGCATGGAGCGCTGCGATCAGTGGGGACTCTTCCACCGTTCGGTCAGCCCTGGATCGCGCGGGCAGCGGGTTGCCCACGCGCGACTCGGCCGCTGGTCGGCTCATCGACATGGCGGAGGCGTGGCTTCGCCTGGATGAGGGCGACCCTGCGTTGGCCATCGGGGTCATTGATCGGTTCGTCGGCGACCCTCCCACGGCGCCGCCCGATACGCTAATGCGACTTCGACGCGGGCTCCGTTTGTATGGCAGTGCTCACCCGGATCGGCCCTGGCCTTACTATCTGATGGCCCATCTGCTGCTCTCGCAGGGTGATGGTGACGGGTTGATTGCCCTGGATCTGTTTGACCAACTCTGCGAGGATCCTGTGTGCAAGGAGCGATCCGACCGCCTGCGGGCGACTCTGGCGACGGAGAACTAGGTGAGCGAGCCTGTGGAGATTATTTTTCTGCTCGGCTGCACCGGATGCGGCAAGGGAGCAGTCGGGCGCGGGCTTGCTGCTCGTATCGATGCGGAGATTGTGAGCGTCGATTCGATGAAGGTCTATCGCCGGATGGACATCGGAACGGGCAAGCCGAGTGCCCAGGTTCGGGCCACGATCCCGCATCATCTCTTGGATGTCGCTGAGCCGAGCGAGAACTTTTCGGCCGCTCGATTCGTCGAACTGGCGGAAGCGGCGGCCGTGGACATCGCCGGTCGCGGTAAGCGGATTCTCGCCGTTGGCGGCACGTCGTTGTACATCAAGGCGTGGAGCGAGGGGTTGTTTGCCGGTCCGTCCGCCGATGCGGAGTTGCGCAGTGAGTTGCATGCCCGGGCCGAAGCTGAGGGATCCGCCGCGTTGCATGCTGAGTTGGTCCTGGTCGATCCCGTGGCGGCGGAGCGGATTCACCGCAATGACTTGCGGCGGATCGTGCGTTCGCTGGAGGTATACAAGCTGACCGGCACGCCGCTCAGCGAACTCCAGACGCAGTGGAACGACGAGCGAGTAGCCCCGGGTTGCACGTTCATCGGCTTGCGACGAATCCTGGAGGATCAGAACCGGCGTACCAACGCCCGGGTCAAGCGGATGATCGAAGCCGGCCTGGTCGATGAGGTGGCCGGCCTGCTGGCTGAGGATCCACCCATGGCGACCACGCCCCGTCAGGCGGTGGGCTACGCCGAGATCATCGCTCACCTGGCCGGCGAGCTTTCTCTTGCGGAAGCGGTGGAAAGGATCAAAATCAACACCCGTCAGTTTGCCAAAGCGCAACGCACGTGGTCCAAACGGTTTCGGAGTACACGTTGGCTTGATGTAGCCGCCGACGAGTCAGCGGATTCTGTTGCAGATAGGATCGTTGCGGAGTTATGACTGCCCAGCTAGCCACCACTGAAATCACCAACTGGGGCGTCGATCTGATCGGGGTGACCAAGACCTACGGCAAGAAGATCCACGCCCTGCGCGGGGTCAACATTCAGGTCGGGCGTGGGGAGATTTTCGGTCTGCTAGGCCCCAACGGTGCGGGCAAGAGCACCTTGGTCAAGATCATGATGACCGTGGTCCGCCCGGACGCTGCGCTGGGTACGGTATTGGGGCGACCGCTGGGCAATCGCAAGAAGCTGGCGGTCATCGGTTATCTGCCGGAGAATCATCGGTTCCCTGCCTACCTGACCGGCATGCAGTTGCTCGACTACTACGGACGCTTGGCCAAGGTGCCTTCCAAGCTACGCCGGAAACGCATCCCGATGTTGCTCGACCGGGTGGGGATGACCCGGTGGGCCGACACTCGCATCAGCAAGTACTCCAAGGGTATGATGCAACGTCTCGGATTGGCCCAGGCATTGATCAATGATCCGGAGCTCCTGGTACTGGACGAACCCACCGACGGAGTCGATCCACTGGGGCGCCGAGACATTCGTGAGCTGCTCTTGGAACTGCGCGACCAGGGCAAGACTGTTTTTCTGAACTCTCATCTGTTGAGCGAGCTGGAAATGGTTTGCGACCGGGTGGCCATCCTGGTCGATGGCCTCGTCGCTCGTCAGGGTACGTTATCCGAGCTCACCGACCACACCGTCGAGTATCGAATCACGGTGCAGGGCGATTTGACAGTAATCTCCGACGAAATTCAGAAGCTCGACGGCCGCGTCGTCGATGGTCGCATCATCATCGAGGGCGACGACACCGAGCGAGTCAATCGGATCATCGATCTACTGCGGTCGCGCAACATGGCCATTGAGTCGGTCGAACCCCATCGGTTCAGCCTCGAAGACGTGTTCGTCGATACGCTGGGCCGCGGCGACTCGCCGCCGCCGATTCGACCGCCGTCGGCTCGGCCTGTGCGGGAGGATTCCTGACCATGCAGATCTGGGCGTTGATGCTGGACTCCTTCCGTGAGTCGCGGGACCGCAAGATGTTTGCAGCCCTGCTAATCATCTCCACGATCGTCGCCCTGTCGCTAGGCTGCATCGGCTTCGACGAGAAGGGCTGGTCCTTCTTCTTTGGGCTCTACACTTTGGAGCATCCCATTTACCGACTCGGTGCTCCTGAGATCGGGGAGTTCTACGGATCTCTCGTTTCTCTGATCCTTATCGACAAGTACATCGGATGGGTTGCGGTCGGGTTGTCGTTGGTGGCCACCGCGGGAATATTCCCTTCTTTCATGCAGAGCGGCACGATCGACGTCGTGCTGTTCGCGTTCTTCATCGTGCGAGGACTGAAGACCAAAAGCCCCCTCATGTTCCTTGGGGCCGGCATCGTCGCGGGGCTGATGTCCTACGAGTACGAGGCGTTTCGCGTTGTCCCGATCATCGCCGTCGGCGCACTTGGAATCGCTGCCTCCCGCATCGTTTTGCTTGATGGCAAGCGAAGCGAAGCGCGCGCCCGGCTCCTCGAACTTGTTCGCGTCGCCTG
>JADFPW010000276.1 GCA_022562105.1 Planctomycetota bacterium | reverse complement strand
CAGAGTCTATACGTCCGACTCACACCGCAGCGTGGATGACAAGCCGTTCGGGGGCGGCGGCGGCATGGTGTTGATGTGTGAGCCGGTGTTTGCCGCGGTTGAAGCGGTGGTAGGCGACGGCGGGCCTGAGCCGCTCAAGATCATGCTGACCCCGCAAGGCCATCGGCTGGACCAGTCGATGGTTGCCGAGTTGGCTGGCGAACCTCGTCTGATGCTGTTGTGCGGGCACTACGAAGGGTTCGACGAACGAATCAGAACCGACTTGGCCGACCGTCAGATTTCGATTGGCGACTACGTGCTGTCGGGTGGCGAGCCGGCGGCGATGGTGCTGATCGACGCGATCGTGCGTCTGCTTCCCGGAGCGCTGGGTGGCGAGAATGCCGCCCAAGACGACTCGTTCGCCGAGGGAATGCTCGAGTATCCGCACTACACTCGCCCGCGAGTGTTTCGCGGGCTGGGTGTGCCTGAGGTGTTGCTGTCGGGCCATCACCAGGAAATTGAAACCTGGCGTCGGAGTCAGGCCCTTAGCCGAACCAAAGCCCGCAGGCCTGATCTGTTGGAACAGAGGCGCGACCGGACAGCGCCTGCGATTAGCGAGTAACGAGAGCCGAGGCGCACGATTGGCCGTGCGGCGGCTGACTGCATACGACCCTGTTGAATGATCCGCCCCGTGGCGGTGTGTCGGAGTACCAGCGATGAGGCATGCATTGATTGAGATCGTCGAGAAGGCCCACATGAAGGCCTCGCCCCCGGAGTTCCATGTCGGCGACACCGTCGATGTACTGACCCGGATCATCGAGGGAGATCGTGAACGAACGCAGACCTTCAACGGTGTGGTGATCGGCCGCCGAGGTCAGGGGATCAATGAGACGTTTACCGTCCGGCGAATCGTAAACAACGAGGGGGTCGAACGAATCTTCATGGTTCATTCGCCGCGCATCGTGAACGTGGCCGTCAAGCGGCGAGGCAAGACCCGGCGAGCCAAGCTCTACTATCTACGGGATCGAGTCGGTAAGGGGCGCAAGCTGAAAGAGCTTCGCGTGTCCAAAGCCAAGAAGGCGAGCGCCAAGGGTTCTGTGGCGTCCAACGCCTCGGCCGGCGCGAGCGAGTCGGACGACGCCCAGAAACCCGAGGTCGTTGGAGTGTGAGTCTCGGCTCGAAGGGGGAGCGCTTGGCGGCTCGTTTCCTCAAGCGACTGGGCTACCGGATCATTGCACGAAACTACCGCTGCCCGGCTGGCGAGATTGACATCGTCGCCCAAGACGACGACACCCTGGTCTTCACCGAGGTCAAATCCCGGCGGAGCGATTCGGCGGCCGACCCCGAGGTCAACGTCGATCGCCGCAAACGCGAGCAAATAATTCGGGTGGCTCGGTACTACCTTCTCGAAAAATCAGCTCATGATCGCCCTGCTCGCTTTGACGTCCTCGCCGTCGTGATACCGCAGCGCGGCAAGCCTGCCATCGAACACTTCATTGACGCCTTTTCGCCTGACATACGGATCTGATGATGGGCATGATCGACACCCATGCCCACCTGACCTCCGAGCCGTTGATGACCCGGATCGATGAGGTGTTGGCCAACGCCCGGGCGGCGGGTGTCGAAACCATCATCAGCGTCGCCACCGACGTGGCTGATGCCGAGAAGGCCATCGCCCTGGCCCGTCGGGAGCCCGATGTGCATGCCACGGCCGGCATTCATCCACACGAGGCCTCTAAAGTCGAGCCCGATGACTGGCCGAAACTCGAAACGCTGCTCGCTGATCCCCAGGTCGTGGCCTTCGGTGAGATTGGTCTGGACTACCATTATGACTTCTCAGATCCGCCGACCCAGCGCCGCGTGTTCGCCCGACAACTGGAGTTGGCTACCGTGCGGGACTTGCCGGTCATCATCCATTGTCGCGAGGCGATGAGTGATACCGTCAGCCTGCTCGTCGATCACGGCTTCAACAACCGTCGCGTCGTATTCCACTGTTTCTCCGGCAGCGCGGACGAGGCTGCGCTGGTCGCCGATCACGGCTGGCGAATTTCTTTTACCGGCATGGTCACATTCAAGAAGTCCCAAGCCCTGCAACAGATCGCTGCCGCGTACCCTGCCGATCGGCTCATGCTAGAGACCGATTCGCCCTACCTGTCACCCGAGCCGGTGCGTAACAAACGCCCCAACGAACCCGCCCACCTCCGCCACCTGGCCGACTTCCTCGCCGGCCTGCGAAGCGAGTCCGTCGATACGCTCATCCGCCAGACTACCACCAACGCTCGCGCGTTTTTCGGGCTGCCGAGTAGAACGTGACGTTGCGAAAGGCCGGAGTGCCCGGCCCGGGCGAGGGGTTGGCGATTCGGAGGCCAGAGGTTGATGCTGCGCGGCAACGGGCTGGATACGTGTCCTAGCGGCGTCAGAGGGCGGATTGACCCCTTGAACTGGGGAAAAAGTCCAGACTAGCCGTGGCAGACGTCGTCTTGACTTGAATCGAGGCGGTCATCTGGGTACGATGGCGGCTTGAGATTCGACGGGCCAGAGACGCCGTTCTAGGCCTCTCCTGAGGAAAACGGAGCGAGCGTCTCAAATCACAACAGAAGGGACAGTGGGCAATGAAGGCAATTCCAACTCCATGGCAGTGTCCGAACGGTTCGAGCGCATTCCTATTGGCAGCTTGTATAGCCTTGCAATCAGCATCGGGTGCATCCGATCCGGTTTTGCACACGGCTCTGCTTCAATCGGAACAGACAGGCTTAGCGGTGCGTCATGAAACACCGTCAAATCGCTTGCGGCTCTCTGAGCGTAGCGTCCAACAATCTTCCGTCACTACTCTGAACCAAGCGGGCCAGCGCGACGATACCGGCGACGCTCCAGCGTCGAGTTCTCCTGCGCTAGACGTGTCGCACGGACCAATCGCCGGAACTGCCGGCAACGTGCAGTCAGTTGTCGGTTTCAAGTTGCGGAAACCTGGTGGAAGCGTGTCGTCATTACGCGGTGCCGGCTGCGGTGTGATCCCTCAGGCGGGGAGCAACATGGGAGCCGATTTCATTTTGGCATTCTTGCCCAATGATCAAGGCTTAGCAAAGTTCGAGGTTCCTTCAGTTAAACTTCATCTAACGGCTCCACTGGTAACTAGCGTGACCATTCAATACCCTGTCAACGCACCAGTATTTGACATAACCGTGGACCTGACACCCGGCACTGTGGCTATTGTCAGTCTACCGGCGCCGGCCTCGCTTGACTGGGCGCCCGACGAGGTTCGCAACAACGCGGTCCATGTCTTCGCTGAGGATGCATTTGGCGTGTACATGGTCAACCTGCGTGATTTCAGAAGCGATGCCGCATTGGCGCTGCCGATTGCCGCCCTGGGCACCGCCTATGTCGTCATCGATTATGGAACGACATTCGCACCAGTGCTGCCCGAAGTGAATAGTACCAATCAGTTTCTGGCGTATGCCGTTGAGGATTCTACGACGGTCACCATTGTTCCTGTGGCGGACCTTACGGGTGGCCATCCCGCTGGCGTTCCATTCGACGTTCTGTTGAATCGCGGCGAGGGATACTACGCGGAAAGCGTCTCGCCGTTTCCCAATCTGACCGGGACGACCGTTTCGTCAAGTCGTCCTTTCGGTCTCACGAACGGAAACAAGTGTACGTTTATTCCAGAGGGCAACCCGTTTTGTGACCACATTTTCGAGGTGGCGCAACCAGTCCAAACCTGGGGGATGCAAGTATTCGTTGGCAGTCTTCCGAACCAGCCGGACGGAACGGTCTACCGAATTGTCGCTTCGGAAGACGGAACGACGGTAAGCCAGGACGGCACCGCAATCGGGACGATCGATCTTGGTGAATTCATCGAGGTAGGCCCGTCACCCTTCATTCATATCTTCTCGGCCGACAAACCGATATTCGTTACACAGTACATGATCGGTGTTGATCCCGGGATCGGCGATCCATCGATGGGTAACGTGATACCGCCCGAACAGTACTTGTCTTCCTACGTTTTCTCAACGGTGGGTGGCTCGCAATTCTCGGAACACTTCATTACGGTGATCGCGGAAGATGCCGACTTGGCGACGATCGAGTTGGACGAAGTACCGATCGGGGCCGGGAACTTTACATCGATCCCAGGGTCCGGCTTTTCAGGAGTCCATCTGAGTATTTCCGAAGGGGTACACTGCACATCGTCGAACGGCGTACACGGAATTACCGTGCACGGATACAACCTTGACGATTCGTACTTATATCCGGGTGGAGTATCGTTCAGCGTTCCCTGCCCCGGCGATGCCAACGGTGACGGCACGGTGGACCCGCTCGACAGCGGATTCGTCCTGGCTCGCTTCGGCTGCAGCTATCCGGAGGACGGGGAGAACTGTCTAAACGCGGATGTGAACGGCGACGAAGCGGTCGATCCGCTGGACAGCGGTTTCGTCCTGGCCCGCTTTGGCCCGTGCCCGTGACCACTGAGGGCGTCCGGCGGGTCAGATGGCGGCGGCCGGAGTTTGGCAGGTGTCGATGAGTTCGTTTACGGCGCGCTGCACCATGGCGGCGAAGATCGGCAGGAGCACAAATCCGAGAACGCCGAGCACGACAATCCCGGTCGTGTGAATCCACGGCGTGGCCAGGGCACACGCGGTCAGCAAGGCGACCGCCAGGGCTACTCCTCCGGGGGCGGAGTCCGTCAGGCCGTGAAAACGCCGCTGCTCGTTGATCCGCAGGCAGAGTCGGTGGAAGGTGAAAAACACCCAATAGATGTTGACGATGGGGACGAAGCAGAGTCCCAACGCCTTGAGCCCGCTCGGATCGTCCGGGCGCAAGCGCGGCATCCGGTCGTGCATCATGTTCAGATGAATCAGGGCGAACAGTCCCCCGGTGACGCAATTCAAGGCCACCACCGCCAACACGGGGAACTCGGTCAGCGAGTGTCGGCGACCCGTTTGGCTCAACTCGGCGGGGGCTACGAACGACTTGCCGCAGGCGACGCAGCGCAGCGTCTGGCCGGCGTGGCGATGGTCGAGCTCGACCTTGGTTTGGCAAAATGGGCAGGGTATCTGCATCAGTCCCACTCTTGTTACGGTGTCTACCTTGCTATCGTCCACCGGGACACCGGTGTTCAACTCGCCACCGGGGCGGCCATCGGCGCGAACGTTTGGCTTGATCAGACGGTTCTTACCGGTCTGCTGGGCATCCCATCCTTCGATGCGCCATGGCTGGGGCGGGTGGCCGATGGGTTTGGCCGCGCGGGACATGAAGCGAAACTCCACTCGAGTCCCCCACCTCTGAAGAGATGGGCCACCCGCCACAACGACCGGTTCTGCGGGGTGCCATGGGCAAACTTGTTTGCCCGTGAGCCAATCGGGGACCACACGGGCAAACAAGTTTGCCCATGGCACCCGCAGAGCATGCGTGAGCGAAACCATGGCCTAGGCCCTATAAGACTGGCGACCCGCTCGGCGAGGTATCGTACGTTGGAGGGTTGGTCTATCCTACCGTGGCACCGAGGGCGGGCTCGGTCGCGCGACAGGACCGCGCTTCGATACAAAGAAAGAGGGTGACCGTGGTTGAAACGAGACTGGTGCCTCTTGGGCGCGGTGCGGTCGGGCATGCCGGTTGGATGCTTTTCGTGGCCACGACCTGTGGGCTCATGCATCACCCGGCGTCTGCCGGAACAGGTGAACGCTGGATCTGCGGCCGAGCGGTATTGGCCGGCGGGCGGGATGAAGTCCGGGCGTTCGATCCGAAATCGGGGGCGGATGCGAATCGGTTCCCAGCCGATCCCATCGTGGACTTTCGACACCTCAAGCTCGAGCTGCAGTTCGATGATCTGACCACCCGATCGTTTAGCGGGCGAGCATCTCTGACCATTCGACCGGTGACCGAGGCGGTGCGTTGGCTGGTGCTGGATGCGGTCGATCTCTATATCGACGGTGTGGCTGCTGACGGCGAGTTCGGACTGCAATATCAGCACGACGCCCGCAAGCTGGTCTTGGAGTTCAACCGCCCGCTTCCCGTCGATCGCGACACGACGATCTCCATCGATTACC
>JADFPW010000275.1 GCA_022562105.1 Planctomycetota bacterium | reverse complement strand
GCATCTTCACCGGACTGATCGTCGGGCCTACGGTGGACAACTACATTGCGAATCTCACCGGTGGTGCCGCGGAGGACGCACCGGTGTCGCTGTTCGATGGCCAGGTCAAGCGGCATGAGCAAGAGATTGATGAGCTGACCAACCGAAACGGCGGGGAGAACCCGTACATTATTCATCAGGAGCTGGGCGAGATCTGCACGCGTGCTTGCACCGTCGTCCGAAAGAACAGCGAGCTGGAGGCTGCCCTAACCAAGATCGACGAGCTGGACGAGCGCTATCAGCGGATCGAGATCGTCGATCGAGGCCAGTGGTCCAATCAGAATCTGGTCTACGCCCGCAACGTGGGCGACATGTTGACGCTGGCCCGGGTCATCGCCCAGGGGGCGTTGCAGCGCGACGAGTGTCGCGGGGCCCACTACAAGCCGGAATTCGACATCCCCGCACCCGACGCCGATGAGCCCGCCGAGCTGCGTCGCCAGGTGACGGAGTGGTGCAAGGCGTTTCAGAAAAAGAACGAGCGATGGCTCAAGACAACGATAGCCGAACATACACCCGAGGGGCCGAAGTTGAGCTATGAGCCGGTGGACGTGTCGCTGATTCCGCCGCGGCCGAGAACCTACGGGCTCAAGGGGGCCGAGTTGATCGATCAGGTGTGGCAGGATGAGTTCGTGATGGGCAAAGGGAGAACCGCTGTCTCGGCAGGGTCGTAGACTGCCGTGCGCCGATGGATGCCGGTATCGGGAGTCGATCCGTTTAATCAGTCTCCACGGCCTGTAGTACCAGACCGTGCCACCCGGTGTGGAACAAAGTGAATGGGTAAGACCGTAACCATAGCTGTGCAGCGTCGCGATCGTCCGGATGCGTCGGACCGCTGGGAAGAGTTCGAGATTCCCCGCGAGAGCGGGCTGAACATCACCGGCTGCCTGCAACGAATCGCCGCCCATCCAGTCACCGTCGAGGGCACCAAGACCACGCCGGTCAGTTATGACGCCTGCTGTCTGGAAGAGGTCTGCGGGGCATGCACGATGGTCATCAACGGCCGGGTGCGACAGGCGTGCAGCGCGTTGGTTGACGAGCTGACGGAGCATTCCTCGGGCAAGATCACGCTGGAGCCGATGTCCAAGTTCCCGGTGGTGCGCGATCTGGTGGTCAACCGGCAGCGGATGTTCGATTCGCTCACGCGCGTGCGTGCGTGGGTGCCGGTGGACGGCTATTTCGATCGCGGGCCGGGCCCGCAGGAATCGCAGGAGGCGCAGGAAGCTGACTATCCGTTGTCGCGGTGCATGAGTTGCGGCTGCTGCCTGGAGGCGTGCCCGCAGTTTACGCTAACCAACGATTTCCTGGGCGCCGCGGCGATCAGCCAGGCAGTGCTGTTCAACAGCCATCCGGTGGCCACGTTCGAGTCGGGCAAGCGGAACGAGGCCCTAGTCGCCCCCGGCGGGATCGCCGACTGCGGCAATGCTCAGATGTGCGTGAAGGTCTGCCCCAAGGACATCCCGTTGACCGATTCGATCGCCCGTGCGGGTCGGATGGCGACCGTCCATACGATCAAAAACTGGTTGGGGCGATAGTTTCCGACATCTCGTCGGACATTTCGGGCTGCTAGAATATCGCTGGAAGTAGTGCATGAACCCGTGGACGTGCCTGTACCATCATCGCAGGAGCGAAGGTATGCGAATCTGTAGAATCATAGGTGTCGGAAAACCGCGCGGGCTAAAGCCCGCGGCTCGTTGGTGGGGATTTCTTGCATGCACACCGCTCGGGATTCTCCTGGCGCCGATCTCGGCGTCGGCCGGAGGGCCGTTCGACTATCAGGATCCGCCGCAGGGGACGTTTGTCGATGAGTGGATGACCGTCGAGCTGGATGGCGCCCGTGTGGGATACACTCACACTACCATCATGCGGAACGGTGACGAGATCCGCTACCGCATGCTCATGCAGATGACCATGCAACGCGCCGGGCAGACCATCACCATCACCCAGATGGAAGCAACGCATGAGACGCTGGACGGTCGGCCGCTGGGGTTCGAGTCAGCCATGGGAATGGGCGAGATGGAGATCGTCAAGCAGGGGCGAATCCGCGACGGGAAGATCAACATGGTCAGCTCGCAGTTCGGCCTGGAAACGCGCCAAACGTACGACTATCCCAAAGGCGCACTGATGTACTGGGGTCTGCATCGCAAGCAGATGGAGATGGGTTTCGAGCCGGGCACGTCCTACTCGGTGGATACCTACGTCCCCGGCATCATGCCCACCCTCGCCCTCAAGACCACGACGCTGATTGAAGGGCGGGAAGACGTCGACGTTATGGGGCAGATGCACCATGCGATCAAATCCAAGAACACCCTGGTGACCCCCTTCGGGACGATCGTCTCCTACGCCTGGACCGACGAGTCCGGCACCATGCTGGTGGCGGAGGTTCCGATGATGGGCTTGGGCACCATTCGGATGATCCGCACCGATCGCGAAACCGCCCAGGCCCAGACGGAAGCGCCCGAGTTCTTCATGCCCACGCTGGTGAAGGTGTCCAGGAGCATCGATCGAGATGCCGCCAAGACGATTCGCTATCGCTTGTCGGTCAAGGATCCGGACAACGATGTTCCTAAGTTGCCCACCACCGAGATGCAGACCCCCGGTGAGCGGGTGAATCGTACGGTGGAGCTGACCGTATCGCGCATCGATCATCAGCGTCTGCGTGACATGAAGTTCATCGCTCCCTACTCCCGTCCCTCGGGCATGGACGAGTATCTTGCATCCAATGCGATGATGAACCTGGACGACGGCGAGCTGGTCGCCATGGCCACGAAGGCGGCTGACGGGGCGACGCATCCCTATGTGCTGGCCGACAATTTACGTCGCTACGTGACCGATGTCATCGTGGACAAGAACCTCACCGTCGCGTTTGCCAGCGCCAGCGAGGTGTGTCGCAACAAGGAGGGCGACTGCAGCGAGCACGCCGTCCTGTTGGCGGCGTTGGGGCGAGTCAACGGGCTGCCCTCCCGCGTCGTCACCGGCCTGGTCTACGTTCCCACGTTCAAGGACACGGACCACGTTTTCGGCTTCCACATGTGGACTCAGTTCTACTTTGCCGGCAAGTGGATCGACTTCGACGCCGCCCAGCGCGAAAGCGACTGCAATCCGACGCATATCGCCCTGGGAACGTCGTCGCTGGAAGGCGGATCGCTCATGGAGGCCGCCTTCTCCCTGATTGGCACACTCGGACAACTGAAGATCGGAATCGAGGACATCCAGACGAGCGCCGACCAACGGTGATCGAACGAATCTTGAGCGTGGTTTGTCACCCTGTTTGCATCTTATCCGAGCCCCGACCGTGAGGGAGGGGAACAAGGAAACGAATGGCTGCCGGTGTCCAGGCTACCGTGTGCTGACATCATCGACGATGCCGATGATGCTGTGGTCGATGGGGACGAACGTGGTGCGCAGTGCCAGGGCGGCTTCGCGGCCGCCTTCGTAGTAGATCAACTCGCCGGGGCCGGCCATGCCGGTGGCATCGGCGGCGACGATCTGCGAGCCCGTCGGTTTGCAATGGCGATCCAGCGGCTGAACGATCAGCATGGGGACACCCTCCAAGCCCTCGTAGCGGACGCTGGGGATTACCGTGCCGATCACTCTACCGAGCAACATCGCAGCTATCTCCGCGCGAATCCGCTATCGATCGTCGATCAACGGGGCCATTTGCACCTTGCAACAGCCCTACCGAGCTCCCCCGTCGTTGGACACGCCGTGGGCGCCGAAGAAGCGGCTGGCACCTCGCAGTTCAGCCACCATTTCCTCAGCCAGCGACGGGATGACCGAGTGGCGCACTTCGCAACGATGTTCGTTCGCAGCAGCGACGGCGAACTCGACGCCGGCCTGCACGTCGGCAATGTCCCCGCCCAACAACAACAGACCCTTGCCGCCCAACCCGTCACCCAAACGCAATTCGAGAACCTCGACGCTCGCCCCCTTGATTCCCGCATCAGCAGCGTGGAGGGCCGCGGGCAGCCATTGAGTTTCGATCACGCCCAACGTGTTGTACGCCGCCGACGAGCGCTGGCCCAGGGCGGCGGCGTAGGCGTTGGGGTGAACCTCCGGAAGGAAGATCTTGTCGATCAACATATCCTCGCCCAAGCGCTGGCCTTCGAGGTAGGCTTCTTCGACCGGGGCGACCTCGCCGCCGACCAGAATCAAATACCGACCCGGGTGAACGGTGCCGGCCTTGAGCGTGGCCAGCGGGGCTCGCTTGGCCATGCCGTCGCCGGCGCGCATGCCGACGGCGATGCTGTCGAACTCGAGCAGGGCGATGGCGGGGTGGGACGTCATACGATTCGGAAGTGATCCACCATCACGCAGCGACGCTCGCGCGAAAAGGTCCGCGGGTCGGTCATCCCTTCACCGGTGGGGCTGGCGATCGAGAAACTGCTGTACCCCTCGCCGCCCTCGCCAAGCCCGGCATAGATCGGGGCGTTTTTCACGAAAATGCTGGTGTTGATCTCCCGAGCCATCCGACTGAGGTGGTCCAGATGCTTGGAGTGCATGGCCGCGGAGTGGCCGAACCCGTGCTCGGCGGCGATGGCCATGTCGATGCCCTGATTCGCGTTCGCCACCCGCGCTACCGGGAACACCGGCATCAACTGCTCGGTCCAGATCAACGGGTGATCCAAATCGACGTCCATCACCGCCAGTCGGACGCTGTCCGGTACGTTCATGCCGATCTTGGCCAGGATCACCGACGCGTTCTTGCCGATCAGGTCGCGATTGATCACCCCCGGCATTCGCGGGCCGCCCTGCTCAGTGAATATGAGCCGGGTTAGCTGGCGCGACTGATTGGGGTCCAGCCGCACCGCACCGTGCCGGGTCATCTCCCTCAGGAATGCGTCGGCGACCTGCTCGACGACGAACGCTTCCTTCTCGTCCGTGCAGACTACGTTGTTGTCGAACGACGCACCGAGGACCACGTCCCGAGCGGCTTGCTCGATGTCGGCGGTCTCGTCCACCACCACCGGCGGATTCCCCGGCCCGGCGCAGATGGCCCGCTTGCCCGACGCCAGAGCAGCCTTGACCACCCCCGGTCCGCCGGTGACCACGATCAAACGAATGCCGCGATGGGTCATCAACTCCTGGGCTGACTCGATGGTGGGTTCCGCCACACCGCTCACCAGATTCTGCGGGCCGCCGGCTTCGACGAACGCTTCGTTTATCAGGGTGATGTTGTAGATGCTGACCCGTTTGGCGTTGGGATGGACGTTGAACACCACCGCGTTGCCCGCGGCGACCATGCCGATGGTGTTGCAGATAATCGTGGACGTTGGGTTGGTGCTCGGGGTGATGGCCCCGATGACGCCGAACGGGGCCCGCTCCATCAGCGTCATGCCCCGATCGCCGGTGTAGGTCAGCGGCACAAGCACTTCGGTACCCGGGGTTTTGCGCGTCACCAGACGATTCTTGATAACCTTGTCTTCCCATCGACCGAGCCCCGTCTCTTCGTGGGCCATTCGGGCCAGGGCTTCGGCATGTTCAAGCATGGAGGCGCGAAGCGCTTCGATCATGCTTTCGCGCAGGGCGAGCGGCTGACCCATCAGCTCGCGATGGGCTTGCCCGGCGGCGGCCACCGCTTCATCGACGGTGGGGAAGACACCGCTCGGCGTCGGCAGATTGGCAAACGTACCGGACGACGGTTCACCGCGCCCAGCAGTCGCGCCGGCCGGACTCGTCGATCCTGACGCCTTCCCACGGGTAGCCGCCAGGACTTGTCGGGCGATGTGATCGACTTGGGTATCGGAAAGGCGGGCCACACCAGCAACCTCCGGCTCGAGGAATCGCCTACTTCTTGTATTTCTGCTGTCCGCCGACTTCCCACGAATCGACGATAGCCATGACCACCGCATCGCAGGGGCGATTGTCGGTGATCGTGGTCTGCCGGGCTGAACTGCCCGTAGCGAATAGTACGATCTCGCCGACGCCGGCCCCGACCGCATCGACCGCGACCACCGGCGAGCCGCGAACCGCGCCTTCGGCGTCCACCGGACACAACAGCAGCAGCTTGAGCCCTTCCATGGTAGGCCCTTTCTGCGT